>CAZQWP010000200.1:0-2850 GCA_964597005.1 uncultured Methanosarcinales archaeon
ATTAGCTTGCAAGCCAACAACATTAGTACAGACATCCCGGATAGCACACGATTTTGAATTACATGAATATCTACAAAGTCTAATAAATAATACTTATAAGATGACGTTTTATCTGACAGCGTCAGTTTGACCACACCTCACAGATTGTTGATATTTAATTTATAATAATGTTAAATTTCAGGTTCAATAATGAGCGAAATTGATGTCGTAACACCTTTTGCAGAAGCAGGATACCAGATAAGCCCGGATGTTGCAGAGATGATCGCATCCCATAGCTCACCTGAGGCACTGGTTAAGCACATACTTGCAACCATTGATGAGTCTGTGTTCGTTATCGGGGTTGAGCACATAGACCTTGACGGTTTTGAACTTAAGTACAAACCCGAAGCATCTACCAGAGGTTCTGACACACATGCCTCCATACCGTCTGATCCGCTCCTGTCCGGTTACCAGACCTCAGATAATCCTGTTGAAGTCCTTTTTGACATAACCGATCGGTCAACCTGTGTTGGTGAATATATGGAATTCACCCATTATTTCAGGAACAGGTACAGCAAACTGGGCGAAATGATACGCGGCAGGATAAATTCCAGACCTATAGAAAGCCTCACCAGGAACCGCAGAAGAGGCACAATCCGGCAGGAAGGCGGGAACAGGGAATCCAATGAAGTATCTATCATAGGAATGGTATCGGACCTAAAGACCACCACAAACGGGCATAAGATCATTGAATTGGAAGACCCCACGGGTTCGTTCTCGGTCCTTGTGCGGGTGGCAGATAAAGAACTGTTCGAACAGGCAAGCAGTCTGGTCCTAGATGAGGTGATAGGGGCCACAGGTCCCCTCACCAATGACGGGAACCTGATGATCGTCAACAAGATCACCATGCCGGAACTGCCGAACGGGATAAGGCGACGGACAAGTACCTTCGGAAAAGCGGTCTTTATATCGGATGTGCATATCGGAAGTACCACATTCCTTGAAGACGCGTGGTGTGATTTTATCGACTTTTTAAAAGGGGACGTTTCCAATGAAGCCATGCGCCAGATCTCAAAAGAGATACGTTACCTTGTGGTTGCCGGTGACCTCGTTGACGGAATCGGGATATTCCCGGACCAGGATAAGGAACTCCAGATACTTGACGTCTATGAGCAGTACATAAAGGCAGCTGAATACTTCCATGAGATCCCTCAGCATATCAAAGTGATAATAGGACCCGGAAATCACGATGCTGTACGTCTGGCTGAGCCGCAGCCAAGATTCCCGGATTACATTACTGCAGATTTTCCCGGCAACATCACCTTTGTGGGCAATCCCGCACTGGTAAACCTTGACGGGGTGAAGGTTCTGATGTACCACGGCCGTTCCATTGACGACTTTGTGCAATCGGTCCCGGGTGTATCATACCAGGAGCCAACCACCGCAATGGTGGAGATGATGAAACGCCGGCACCTCTCACCCACCTACGGCAGCAGGGTTTCCATTGCTCCGGAAAAGCATGACCACTTTGTTATCGATCAGGTACCTGATATTCTTCACTGCGGACATGTTCATACGGTTGGCATCCAGCAATACAAGAACGTGCTTTTGATCAATTCTGGCACCTGGCAGTCCCAGACAGAATTCCAGAAACGTGTGAACCTTGTGCCTGTACCTGCACAAGTGCCTGTTGTTGACCTCTCCACTTTTAAGACATCTCTGCTCAAGTTCGAGTGATGTCTACGATTATTATATATACCTAAAAAATCCAATTTGCACTCAAATGTCTCATAAAAACAAAAATATTCCAGATTCACTTAATTCAAATCCAGAAATACCGGATTTTAAAACTCTCTTGAAAAAGCAGGGTTACAGCCTTGCAGGTACACATTCGGCTGTCAAGACGTGCCTTTGGCTCAGACGCTCAATAAAGGATAAAGGCGAATGCTACAAATCACGTTTCTATGGAATCACGTCACGTTGTTGCATCCAGATGACCCCCACGCTTATGTGTAACCAGAAGTGCTTACACTGCTGGAGACCCACTGAAATTGATGCACCAGCGCCTATTGCATGGGATTCTCCAATGGAAATTGTGGGGTATAGTGTCATAGCACAGCGTAAATTAATATCAGGATTTGGGCATTCAGCACCAAGGGAACTGTGGTTAGAGGCCAATGAGCCGAAACATGTGGCAATATCGCTATCCGGCGAGCCTACATTGTATCCATACCTGCCAGAACTTGTGGAGGAGTATGGAAAACAGGGCATCAGCACCTTTGTGGTTACCAACGGCACAGTTCCTGACATGGTAAAAAGGATAAATCCCTCCCAGTTATACATGAGCCTGGATGCTCCAGACAGGGATACATATCTTAAGGTATGTTCTCCAAAATCACCTGACCTGTGGGAAAAGATTAACGAATCACTGACAGTCCTGCGGGACAAGGATACACGGACTGCTATTCGGATCACACTTATCAAAGGCGTGAACATGTTCAACCCGCAGGGTTATGCAGAGCTGATAAAAAAGGCAGAACCCGATTTTGTTGAAGTGAAAGCATACATGCATCTCGGTTTTTCTAGAAAGCGCCTGCCACGTGAAGCCATGCCTGAGCATGGGGAAGTAATGGCTTTTGCAAAAGAAGTTGCCGACAATCTCGGATACAAGATCGCAGACGATGTGGAGGTCAGCAGGGTTGTGCTTTTGTCGAAAGACGGGAAGGTCTCTGATATTTGATGGTTGGATAACTTTGTGTGAAGGTACCACACTAAAGCATTTGTCAGCTTTTTAGAATATAATTGAACTACTCCATGCTTACGCATGGAGATTCTTACAAATAACTACAAGTTGTAGCCCTGTTTGTAAAT
>CAZQWP010000201.1:0-2817 GCA_964597005.1 uncultured Methanosarcinales archaeon
ATGAAGGTCTACGAAGGTGCACGCAAAAAGCTCGAAAAGCTGGGACTGGTATTCTAAAAATCTGTCAAAGGGGGGTTATATCAGTTCTTAGCTGGCGAATATTCTCGCTGGCTTTTTTTAAAAAATCTCTGAATGATAAATCATAACAAAATAAACAAAAAAATATCGAAAATTGGAGGCAAATAATATGGATATATGGACTTTGATTAATGGAGGAATATATCTTATCGCATTTGCGTTGATAGGTTGGATATTGCTGGATGCTTACAATAGATCAAAAGTAACTTGAAAGGAAGTGATAATAGTGGCTGAAAATAAAAGTTCAGAAGTAGCACCCAGTTTGGTGAAAACATTAAGACCTTACCATGTATGGGCTCTTGGTGTAGGTATAGTTTTGGTTGGAGAATACATGGGATGGAATTTCACAGTTGCAAAGGGAGGAATACTTGGTTCTCTGTTTGCATTGCTTGTTGCCGGTACAATGTATGTTATGGTATCTCTTTGTGCCAGCGAACTTGGATCTGCCACTAAACTTGCTGGAGGTCCTTATGACTGGGCAAGGCTTTTTGTAGGACCCGGATCAGCTGCCATCGTAGGTCTTGCAGTTTATATGGAATACATAGCTTTGGAAGCTGCAGATTCTATTGTGATAGCATCAATAGCAAGTTCTATTTGGCCGAAATTGCAGGTTTTTCCTGTTACCTTACTTGTAATTGCAATTCTAACATTCATAAATTATCGTGGAGTTGTGGCTGCACTTACACTTAACTTTGCTTTAACATTTACAGCGTTATTAGCTATCCTAGTGTTCTTCTTTACAAACTTGTTTGGTATAGGTTCAATACCATGGGATCCATCAAATCTAATAAGTGGGGCTATGCCAAATGGTTTTATCGGCATCTTTGCTGCGCTTCAATTTGGTCCATGGTTCTACCTGGGAATTGAAGGAGCTGCAATGTGTGCAGAAGAGTGTAAGCATCCTACAAGAGCAGTACCTCTTGGTCAGCAGGCTGGTATGATCACTCTTTTACTGGCTGCTGGAATGACATTATACCTGTGTGCAGGGTTGATACCTACTGTAGAGCTTGGTGTATCAGTATACCCACTCTATGAAGCAGCACTATCAAGTGGATTATCTGTACTTGTGGTCTTCTTGGCCATCGGTACATTGTTCACATGTCTTGCAAGTGCTAATGGATGTGTTTGTGATTCATCGAGGTCGTGGTTCTCACTTTCAAGAGATAAATTCCTAACGCCATGGTTCTCTGCAGTGCATCCAAAATACTACACTCCATACAGGGCTGTGATCTTTACAATGCCAATTGCCATAGCTTTCGCTTTCAGTGGTTATCTTGATCAGGTCATTACCTTTTCAATTACCTCTGGAATGGTAGCATATGTGCTCATACCCTTCTCCCTGATAATGTTCAGGAAGATGTACCCTCAACATTCCAGTAAGGTCAGACCCTTTATATCCCCTCTGCAGCCATGGATAGCATATTTCACCATATTACTTGCAGTAGTGATCCTTTCCACCCTGTACTGGGGATACAACTTCAACCTGATCTTCGGACTTGTGTTCTATACGATCGCATACTTCTACTTCAACTGGAGATATAAGAGTATTGAAGTAACACACGATTGGGAAAAAGACCTTGGTTGGCCAAAGCCCTCTCAATACAAGGAGGAATGAACATTGGCACAATTAGACACCAATAAGTATGAAAACAAGTTGAAGCAAGATGCAGGTATAATTGTATTGTTGCTTGGATTGCTTTATTTTTCAGAGTTATATATAGCCTACAACATCATGTGGCTTATCAGAGGAGCAGTTCCAGGAATTTCGATTGCTATCGGGCTGAATCTGGTATTCCTGATCTTAGTATTGGGGATAGAAACTATGGGATGTGTGAGAGTATATCAATCTATAAAGAGACACATGTACGAATTTGAATACTATGATTAAGGAGATATAAAATGTCTGAAGAAATCGAATTGAAAGAAGGTGAAAGAGGAGTGTTAATGAGGATTTTTGACATCCTCTTTATTTTCATAGTTGCTTTTACCTGTGTGATAACACCGGTAGTTCTTCAGGGAACAGTGTTGGTAGGATGGGGTACAAGTGGAGCTATGCAATTTACATGGGATCCGGTACCATATTTCACATCCCTTGGAATGATAATTGCGTTCTTTGTGGTAATACTGTATCATTCGGTTAAAAACTACAAATATTAAAAAGTCAGATCGTTTGACTTTTTAATATTTGTAGAAACAACAATTCATTTAAAGTGGTGATTATATGACAGACGAAACAATAATCAACAAAGCTGTAGATCCTTCGAATCTTACGGAACTTGAAGAGAAGCATGTACCTGTAATAGAAGTACCTGAAATTGCCGTAACTGAACAAACATTCAAAGCAAAGGTAACAATAGGAGCCCTTCGACATGTGATGGAGGACAGTCATTACATCGAATGGATTAAACTTTCACTTAATGGTTATAGTCTTGGAGAAGTGAAGTTAACACCCTCGGATAACCCTGTCGCAGAGTTTGAGGTTACGTTTTCAGAGGAGATGATTGCTGTAAAGGAGATTAAACAGTGCAGGATCCACGGATTCAATGTCTGTGGGGAATGTGGCACAAAGTCCGTATTAACAGAGCTTATAGCCCTTGCAAATTGCAATGTACATGGACTCTGGGAAGGGACTAAGCTCATAGAGGTTAAATCTTCAAAAAGTCTAAGTGAAGGAAAAACCTGTAAGTGGGAAATGAAAAATGTTAAATGAATTTCATTGGCTTTGGAGAGCATCAAAGA
>CAZQWP010000202.1:0-2800 GCA_964597005.1 uncultured Methanosarcinales archaeon
GCATCAATCTCGGCCGGTGAAAAAATAGTACTTAACTGCTTCATAGGTATGTTTTCCAGTGCCTTAATATCTTCACTTGCTTTGGAATCGTTCTGTTGGTGGGATGAAAAAAACTGAGAGCTAGCTGTTTCTTCAAGCTAGTTCCATTCAATATCATATATGTTTGCACATATCATCCCACATTCGGGGCACTTGGCCATAATTATTTTATTGTTTTCAAATGAATGATAGCTAACACTTACCAAATCCGATTCACAGGTATTACATATCCCAATTCCATTTTCTTCCAGACTGTAGGGAGGGATTTCGACTTTTCCGACAATTAGAACATTATCTTTAAGATTATATTTGTATTCCATCTTTTTACTGTAATACTGTATTTTGATTATATATCTACGACTCTTTTTAGTTCTTTCCTAATAAAACACATGGTAAAGATTCTAAAATAAAAACCAAGAAGTATTGAGCTTGTTTTTTTGGAAAACATTGCAGATTAATAAGAAGGTCTGATAGAGTTACTAAATTGATGTAAAATATGATTGATCTTGTACCTATTACAGAACATCATCACTAAAAAAGTAATAAGATTATCATCCGGGAGCGGGTCATATTATACCAATAATGAGCAGGTAACAAAGACGGAATGGGATCGGAAAGTAAACTCTTATCTTTTTACTTGTTTCCTTTCACAATCCCCTGCGTATGTTAGGAGATTATGCATACGTTGAAGGTGTTTTATCTTGATTTGTGGCTTCCCCATCACAGTAAGGCTTGTTCTTCGACCTTATGCAACGGCAAAAGCCTTGTCATGAGATGTCGCTTTCCCGTCTTCGTCTATGAACTATGACAAAGTACTGAGTTTTAACAAGAAACCCATATTTGCAAAACCTGTTGTACTTGAACAAGAGGAATTTAACATCAAAGGATACTGTTTCTACGATCCAAAGAGAGAAGTGGAGGAGAAGAGTACCTTTTATTCACGTCTTTATGATGTGAAGGAACACCTGGAAAAAACAAAAATCCTCGGATGGAGGAAAGCGGAAGAGGTGTTCAAAGAGAGATTAAGGGGGATGGCCAGTTTCTATTCATGGGAAATAATAGACAACCATTTCAGGATCAGTATCAAGAAAAATGCTGTATCCCAGAGAGTAAACAGGATGGGGAAGTTTATCCTCTTTTACAATGGAGAACGTGACTGGATGGATTGCCTGACTGTGTACAGAGAAAGAGATGTTGTGGAAAAAGGGTTCAAAACAATGAAGAAGGATATTCAGTTACTTCCAATCAACACAAATAAGGATTCCACAACAAAAGGATTCATTTTCATCTGTTTCATCGGACTAATGATCAGAATGAGGTTACTAAAGATGATGAAGGAAACTGAGATCATCACGGACCATACCGTAGAAAGTTTACTATTAGAGCTGGAAAAGATAAGGAAGATAGAAACGCAAAATGACGAAGTGATAGTTACAGAACTAACAAGGAAACAAAAAGCGATCTTGGAAAAAATGGATTTATGCGCTTAAAAATGCGGAGGTCAGGTTACTAAAGAAGTTGCCTAAGAAATATCACAAGGAAACTGCTGCATGACTAAAAGAAGGTCTTGAAAATTAAACAAAAATTTTTAGACTCATCACAGAATTTGATGCACTCGGATTTAGGTAGGCTGGGGATACGATTGAAAAATTCCAGTATGGGTTGCACAATTATCAAGCATTTCCAGAATGTCATTGGGAACGAATTGGGACTACAAACATCATGGAACGGACTAACAAATAATTTAAAAGGAGATCCAGGTTAGTGGGTGCGTTTCCAAATGAAGAGTAGTTATTGAGATTGTGTTTATCAATACTGATCAATATTAATGAAAATTGGATTACAGGAAATAGATATTTATTTATTGAAGGGAAACAGGTAAATTTACAGCAAAATAGGGGCACTACCAAAAAATAAAAGATAAATCAAAAAATTGATTGATTTTCTTAATAAATCTAGTTTAATGATATTAAAAATGTGAAGTGATTTGATTGGATACTCTTAATTTTGATGGATCATGTGATCCAAATCCAAATGGACGTATGGGATTTGGCTGGCTAATTAACGTTAATAATAAAGAGATTAAGAACAAAGCCGAAATGAAACAAAAATATGGAAATACCAACAATATTGCTGAATATACTGCACTAAAAATGGGTCTTCAGGAATACGTCAAAAAAGGTGGTAAAGGACCCCTTCAAATATACGGTGATAGCAACCTAGTTATCAACCAGATGAAAGGAGTTTGGTCAATTTATAATCCATCACTTGGCAAATTGCACGATGAAATAGAGAATTTCATCACAAAAAATAATCTTAATGTTGAATTCAAGTGGGTACCTAGAGATGAAAACATCGTTGCTGATGAATTGGCTATGCCAGAATCTTCAAAAATGATACATTCAGTGAAAAATAAGGAATATATTGTAGACGTTTTTTCTGCACCTATCTCTGAGAAACTACGGAAGAATATAATTGAATTAAACCAGAATTTGTCGCCTGGATTCAAAACAATGATGAAATTAAAAGTCGGTGGCAGAGATTCATTATCAAATAAAAAATTACCTGAACTTAAATCAGAAGCTGGAGAAAAAGCTTTTCAGATTGCAACTAACGAATTTCCTGATGATGAAAAATCACAGGCAGTTGCATTAAGATGGATGTTAAGAGGTTTGGAAGTAAATAATTCAATTCACAAAGTCAAGGTTGATCTTGAAGTAAACAAAAATGCTAAGCATGCAAAAAAACGAATTTAGTTTAA
>CAZQWP010000203.1:0-2787 GCA_964597005.1 uncultured Methanosarcinales archaeon
AGTTAAAAGCCAGACCGGTATGAATGCAATTTAAGGCTGATGTTCAACCTTTTGTAATACATTCGTATCTTACATCAGCGCGGCTAATTTCGGGCACATCACCCCACATTCCTAGATATTGTCCCTGGATCACAACGGCACCTTTGATAGCAGCAACATTTTTAACCACATTGAATGCATCTTCAACGGATTCGCGTCCTATCTCTACAGCATTTGCAAGAGCTGTGGCCGCCGAATCCGCAAGTGACACATTGTCTGAGAACACAATAGCAGCATCCGCCATCCCAAAACTGATGGAAGGCCCTACTGTCCCTGATGATGTGCACACGCCAGTGACCGCGTTCCTGGGTTCAAGCTTGAATGCAAGGTTTTTGATCGGCGACTCTCCCGCATGTATTCCCATTACAACCGGGTGGTCATTTATAAGTGCAATGTCACCACCGTTATCTACAATAGCATATCTGGCTCCTGCGGCTATCATCGCTTCTATTGCAAAGGATGCGATCGTACCTGCCACAGCGCTCATGGGTCCGATTCCCATGGCATTACTCGACCGTACAAGCCGCTTCACAATTTCTGGTGCATCATCATGGCAGTGATATGGCTCAAGGGTGGTTTTAAAATAGGGATCAGACTGAATATAGCGTTCAAGCTTTGCCCGGTGGATATGTATGGCCTCTTTGGCAGCCTCGATATGGAACTGCTCATTGGCTGTGATGGTTACTATCGTTTCTTTTAGCTGGAAATGTTCTTTCATGATCATGCAGTAAAAATTTCATGAGGTAAAGTGAATGATGTTTCTGATAATAGTCTCAGTGCTCAAGCACAAGTGCACCATGAGGGCACATTGCAAGGCATGTTCCGCACTGGATACATTTTTCCACATCCATGTTCACACTCCAGTCTTCACCAAAAGAGAAAACATTAACAGGACAAACCGATATGCATGCTCCGCAATCAACACATTCATCCTCATCCCTTATGATTGGTTTATCAAGCACTTTGACCGTTGCACCGCGAGATGTCAGTGCATTTTTTGTTGCATTGAACTGGTCTTCAGGAACATCTGCGATTATCTTGCCGTGGATGGAATCTATATGTGCCTGAGAGATGTTCAAAAGCGCACCTGTTTCAAGAATGGTCTCTGCTATGATAGGGTGTACCAGTATATCTGTCGGAAAATTGATCCTTATCTTCATGGTCTAATACCTCCGTGCAAGCAACTTGCTGATGTCATCGCTTGTGATGATTCCAATGACATGCATCTCATTATCCACAACAGGCAGCGCTGAGACCCGGTTCTGGTCAAGACGGCGTGCAGCAATGTCGATTGCTTCTTCTGGTGTTGCTGTAATCACATTTCTTGTCATGATCTCTTCAAGCAGGTCAAACTTGTCCTTAGCAACTGCTTTTGAGATGTCCCATGCAGTTACGATACCAACAAGTAAATTGTTCTTCGATACAACTGGAAGATGATTGAACGAACTTTCCATTATCTTCCTCGCGGCTGCACAGAGATTTGAATCCGATCCGATCGTCAGAACATCTGTTGACATGATGTCGCCTACAAGCGGGGTTTCCCGAGTTTGTTTCATAGGCTTGCAAACAATATCAGTTGGAATACGTTCAGCAGGCGCATTCACAAAGAACTCGCCTTTTTTTATCCAGTCTTTTAATTCTCCGGCGATCTTCCGTGCGATCTTGAAACTCGATAGTGGGGATGTCGGGACCTCCTTGCCAGCTATTTCGATGGAACCTGTTTTGAGTTCTTCATAGGTTACTTGTCTGACCGTTGGTCGGTCGCGGCTCGGGATTGCATAATCCTGTATATCTGTCACAATGTCAGCATCTGTGATTGCCGTGGAGAGTGCTATCTTCTCGTTTAATATGGGGATTGGGATGCCAATCCCAAGATAGAGTGATGTCCCGTAGCCTTCAAAGGTTGCTGCACGTACATAGTCAGGGTTCATTTTCTTCAGGTCACCCTTTATCATCAGGGTTCCTAAATTGCTTATCGGGTTGTGCTGGGTACCTTCTCCTATTACGTAACCTTGTGCACCTCCAAGGAATATCCTTGTGCCTGTTCCGATGGTCTCGTAAGTCGGGTCATTGTAGAGTGGTGATAGAACACCTGCTGCTGAATAGGTCACATTGCCATAATTTGGCAGAAGCGTTCCCATGTAGGTGTTAAGGATGTTTTCTGAACTGTTGGTTGCAGCATTGTATTTTTGGTATGCATTACGGGGATTCAGCATAATTGCCTGATTCAGGTCATTAATCGTGATCGTGGTATCCAGCACTTTTCGCGGATAGCAGTCTGAGCCATTGGAAATAGCATGCAGGTCGATGGACTTTCCCCTTATCAGGTCTTCGATAACATGTGCACCACCGTATTCCATGCCACTGCTTTCGGATAACTGGGTTGCACCGATGAATGCGTCCACAGCAGCAACACCAGTATAGGCTTCCACATCGTTTAACCAGACCTTCTGCATCTTGATGGGCGGTTCTGAATGCCCGAAGTTCAGCCACACACCTGAAGAACACATAGCTCCAAAGGTACCTGTGGTAACGACATCGACTTCTTTTGCTGCACCCTCTTCACCAAGTTCTGTAACGATGTCAACCATTTCCTCTGCTGTGACAACCCTTACGCTACCGTCCTTGATTCTATTATTTATCTCATGAATTGTTTTTTCAACCATTCTAGATACCTCTAATATGTATGGATAGTAATATTAATAACTAATATATATTACTTATGGTAATCAACATAATATAAAATGA
>CAZQWP010000204.1:0-2784 GCA_964597005.1 uncultured Methanosarcinales archaeon
GCGAGATGCTGGAAAAACAAAAACAGCTGTACCATGATCTGGGGGTGAACCCGCCTACCTCGTTATGAGTGGGTGGGAATCTAGGAAGTATAATTCATGACAAAATTAAGGAATATTTCTCAAGGGTGAGCTTTGCAAAAAAATGGATTGGAAATTTTTTGTGTGAAGATGATAAGTCAAAAATGTTATGTTCTTAACTATAATTAATTAGCATCACATCATCACAGTGATGCTCTCCCCCCTTGCATCCAATACCATAACTTCGATCATCTTGTATTTCGGCACACCTGTTCCGCCCGCATCAGCAGAAACCAAGGTATTTGACCATGGACTGTTTGGCATATATGCCACTCCCTGATGGGGCACATCGTAACCGGATTCCTCTACTGTCACAACCACCTTTCCACAGGCATTCTTCACCACAACCGTGTCTCCTTCGGAGACACTCATTTTTTTAATATCCCCGGAATCCATCTTGATTACAGCCGAAAGCTTCCTGTATTCTTCACCAAACCGGCTGTTCTCAAGGGCTGCGCTCTGGAAAATATCCCTGTATGTCACTATCATAAACCTGTATTCTGGTGCGGTGAGAAACTTTCCAAGTTCCATTAAATAACCTCCATAATTCGTTTTAGTATCTCGTCATCCGGAAGACGTGCTGTTTTGATCATTGGCTCAAATGTCACTTTAACCCCATCCATCCGGACCGCACTCCCACCGCACTCAACTCCACTTAACGCAGAGGGAATTGTCACTTTTGCCACTCTGGACGTGAAGTTTTCACAGGGGTCGATCGAAACCAGTGGAATCTCTAATAGATATTCTGCGGCTGAACGCGGCAGGCAGGATATTGGATCAGAGCCAATGATAAGTGCAGCATCTATTTTTTTTGTATTCAATACTTCCATAATGGAATACTCTACACCATGTTTCA
This sequence comes from uncultured Methanosarcinales archaeon, assembly GCA_964597005.1. GTDB lineage: Archaea > Halobacteriota > Methanosarcinia > Methanosarcinales > Methanosarcinaceae > JAFGQV01. The sequence continues at coordinate 935 of CAZQWP010000204.1, forward strand.
CATCAACTACATCCTTATTTTTTTCGAATTTGACCCTGTTAAGATACCCGGTCTCCTCGAACAGGTTCTGGTTAAAACCCCTCATATTGTAGTGCCCTACCATTGGTATCAAGTGAAAATTAGATACCTCGTTAAGTTTATCCATTAATCTGGCCATAGTTCCCATGTCCTCAATGGAATAAACAAGTCCAAGACCTGCAAAAATGACACCAAATTGAGATTTCTTTAAAATGTTTGCAAGTTCAAGTATCTTCTTTATATCATAATCAAAAGGCACCTTTGGTACTTTTCCGGAAAGCGCATCTATCAGTGCGTCAATGAAAATTGCGTCTGCATGAAGCGGTATCTGGTAGAACCTGTTTCCGCATATCTTTGCAGTGTGAGATTTCCTTACATCTATTGCGATGGCAGTGCGGTCTTCTTCCCAGCCATGCTGACGCTCTTCACCACGAGGGAAATATGAATGCATTGAAAGATGCCGTGGATGCGAGTTCGAAGGATCAGCGCCCCAATAAACGATCAAATCGCCCTTGTTGCGCACATCATCCAGTGTACAGGTACGAATTTTCTCATGGAATATCGCTTCAAGTGTAGGTCCATGACAAAAAGATGAGGTGTCATCAATGACTGCACCAATTTGCTTTGCAAGTTCTATCGCCTGTTTCTGTGTTTCACTGGTCGAGTTCCCAAGTCCGAAAATGAGTGGCTTATCTGCGTTCTTGAGGATGTGTGCTGCTTCTTTAACTGCTGTAGCAATATCAACACTTTTTCCATCAACCATGCATGGCATGGGATCACTACATCCTTTAATACGTGAAAACCCTTTCCTACAGGCTGTTTTTATTTTGCTTATGTGGTCACCGCTCACTTCAACTTCGATGTCGTCACAAAGCAGCGCACATCCGGTGCATAAGTTGTAGTTTTTATTCAAGCAATTCACCATCAATTATCAAAACAGGATTTTCACACTGGATCATATATTTCATACACGTGTGTGTTATTTCATACACATCATACAAATTCAATTGCTTCTGTTGGGCATGTTACGATACAGAGGTTGCAGAGAATCCTGTTTTCACCAAATCTTCGGCATTCCTGAATATTGGAAGCCCGTACAATACCATCTTCAACCTGAAGGATTAATTTGTCATTTGTCGGAGCTCGTCCGATACCTGTTCCATGTGGATCATTCGCAACATTAACCGGGCATGCCACTACACAATTACCGCACCCGAAACATTTCTCTTCATGAATGATCAGTCCGGTTTCTGTGGAGCCTTCGACGGGTGCAACCATTTCCAAAAGTTTTTCATAATTCTTTTTGAATTCCGTCTCCTTCAAGGGAGTGCAATCCTCGACTGTAACTTCCCGTGATAGGAGTGCAACCGCAAATGCCATACAGGTGGATTTCCCACATTTCTTGCAATTGGTTTTAGGAAGTAACTGGTATATCTCCATTACATTGGCCATCGTCCTCACCAAGGGATTGGATATTTATAATTGTCATTTATTCCAGTCCTATACCGGAGTGTTTTGACCAATCCTCCCTAAAGAATAGCACGCAATGACACATGCCGTTCTTTTCGATCTCGTCTTTATGATAGGCGCACGGGCAGATTATTTTGCGATCCTGTTCTTCATCGCCTGTTACAATCCGGCAAGGACAGTACTGTTTACCATATTTTTCTTTATTCGTGGCAAGTCCATCAACGACAATATCCAGTATTTCTTTGTCTGGATTTAGCTTGTATCCGGCTTTTTCAGCATACTTGAAAGTCCTTTTGTATATCTGTTGTTTCAGTTCTTCGTGTTCGTTCATTTGTCAGCTCCAGATCATATTGTAATTTTGT
>CAZQWP010000205.1:0-2783 GCA_964597005.1 uncultured Methanosarcinales archaeon
GTCATGGTCTAAGTACATCACCATATACCCAGACATTTACCAATGTACCTTCTGGAGAAATAAAATATGCAAAACTGTATGTTGGAGTTTGGGGGGGAAACGCTGATTATTCAGGCACAATAGAGACCACAATTAATGATGAAAGTCTGGGGATTAAGTCACTTGACGGTCAGGTAGATACTAATCCTGAGGTATATGTTTCTGGATATGGGGTTTACTGGGTACCCTATGATGTGAAAAATAAAATTAATCAAGGGTCGAATACTGTAATTGCCACGACAGGCGGGGATATTGATGGCAGGATTTATGGTATAGTTCTTGTGGCTGTATATGAAGATTCGAGCCAGTCGCAGATAGAGTACTGGATAAATGAAGGAAATGAAAACCCGAATGATAAGACACCTAAAGACATAGCTACAACTTTATTTGATGGCAATATTAACACAAGTAATGTAGGTAGTGCTAAGATATGGACATCATATATAGCAAGTAAAAACAGTGATTCTGATACACTTTCAATGAATGGCAACCTTATTGCAACAGAGGCCTCAAAGGCTGACGAAGGAAGTTATTTTGATCTCGATGAATGGGATGTAACAGATTATCTTGCATCTTCTGGCAACACTTTGGAATTTAATAGAGGCAGTGGCACAAGTTTACATCCGGTGAGTGCAATATTAATACTTAGTCCCGAAACTTTGCCATCTGGCCAACCAGACTTGATAGTAACTAACATTACATTTCCTATATTATACAATGATACTCTAAATACGATTAATGCTGAAATAGCAAACATAGGTTTAGAAGATGTAGCATCCTTTAATGTTACTTTTTATGTCGATGGTGATTTCAGTGATGTACAGGAGGTTCCAAGTCTAGCTTCAGGATTTAGCACCGATGTAAGTTTTACTTGGGATACAGAGTCTGTAGGTTCTTATCTATTAGAAGTCACAGTTGATTCGGAAGATATGATTTCTGAAATAGATGAAGAAAATAATGAATATAGTATAGATACAGAAGTAGTCGAAAAGAATGGTTATTTTGGTGATAATCTACTAGAAGTCTACGAACATGAGAAAATTTGTGGTGATGTTTTCTATACAATTGGAAACAGTACGTATAGGGGTGGAATGGTTAACGGTGATGTGTATTCAGTAGAATCCGAGATAACTATTCCGACGAATGATTCTGAGATTAAATTGGCACGTCTTTATACTTATTGGTCATGGAGTCACAGTGGTGATAATGGTGTATATCCAGATATGGAAGTAAAGTTTGATGGAAAAAATATCCAAATAGATGATGAATACACTGATAGAAAAGGATTTGGCAATTATGACTATCCCAGTGGAACCTATGCATATGATATTACAAAACATGTAAAGTCAAGTAAAAATTATACAACAACTGTGGAAAATGTTGGAGATACCGCGAGTTTTGGAATTTATGGTGTAGGTCTTTTGGTAGTGTATGAAGATGAAAATCTTCCGGAGGTTGAATACTGGATAGGTGAAGGTGCAGATATTCTTTCATCTACGTCATCAAATGAAGTAACACCTGAACAAGCAACATCATATATGATATTTAATGGTTTAATAGATGTCAGTTCAGTAAAGAATGCAACCCTGTTAACCATAGTACCAGGTGCAGATAAAGGTGATGTTGACAAAAATACGTTGTTCTTTAACAGTCATAATTGGACCGGTGTACTGGACGCACCATCTACACAACAGCAAATTGCTATAGATTACAGAGAAGTTGGTAGTTACATTCGTGCTGCTAATAATAAAGTTAGAATTCAGGACCGTGGTGATTATATGATAGCTAGCAATGCAATACTTATATTGAAAACCGAATCAACGGTTCCAGATCTTGGAAGCACCGACATCTCGGAAGGGGTACTGACAGAAATAGGAATTAAAAATACACCAGATAGCCTTTACGGTGCAGCAAGTGGTTCATTGTTCTTTGGAATATATGATAGTTTAGGACAAATCGCTGCAAAAAGAACAGCATCTGAAGTTACTATTTATGCCATAAATCAGACCATAGATACATCTGATTGGGATTGGTCAAAAATAAAGACTACAGATGTTGAGTGGGACCTGACTTTAGTTGATCTAATAGAAGACAGTTCTATGTTTTATATAACCACTGAGTGTTATTATGACAGTAATAGCAATGGAAAAAAGGATGATGATGAAGAGAGGGTCTATAAAACAATTACATGGGATGATGGTTCCTTCGCAATTCAAATGGAAGGAGGATCTTATAACCTATATGCAAGCTATTGAGCTTGCATATATTTTTTGGAGGTAGACCATGAACATGGATTCAACAATTGTTGCACTTGATCAAGTCCAGAAGTGGAAAACCATAGCAATCATAATGGTAATAGTAACGGCAATAACTCTTGGTGGAGTATATGTTCAATCATCCAATAATGCTGATGGACCAATAATTTTGGATAATGAGGAGCATGGAGTGCAGAAAATAGCAACTGTGGATGTTGAACCAGGCAAAACATCTACAATAAAAAAGAATACTTGATCAGAGAGTTTTAACTTTTAGCCGAGAAGTCCCCTTTCGTAAGATGGGGAATGAAAGGCGTACTATCCGCATACAACATTGAAAGGTAACATATTTATAGTCATATGATAATATTGTTAACTATGCAACACAATCTTGACAAGAAGAACCATTCTGTATATTCATTGCAGTATCATTTTGTGCAATGTGTAAAATATAAAAGACACACATTAGTAAATCCTCTTGTCATTGAT
>CAZQWP010000206.1:0-2758 GCA_964597005.1 uncultured Methanosarcinales archaeon
TGGGCAAGTACACGATTATATAATTGTAAAAACTGTAACATCCCCTTATGTCAATGAGAATCCAAAACACTTAAAGGCTTGACCATCAAATAACACGCAGATGAAAGAAGTAGAACTTCCTGACCCTTATACGATACCGTACAAAGGAATATATGCGGTATGCGATCCCAACAACGAATACGCCGAGATCATCGAGCATTCCAATTGCTATGGCGGTGCAGCGTGGTCGCAGTACCACTATTCAAGTGCGCCTCTTGTCCTTAAGGCAAGGATGCTCGGAAATACGGGCAGATATCTTGTGAAGGCCGGGACATCGAACCTTGTCCTTAGGGCTTCTACCGCTGCGGCAGGCATTGAATCTGTGATCGTGAACGGCAAGGAAGTCAGTATCACCTATGCCGGACTTGGCGGTGGGGGAGTAGGTGCAACCATATGCCGGGCAAGTGCCAAAGGCGTACTTCACCATGATATTACCGAATCAGGAGGCGGAAGGGCGGCAAAGGGAACCATTGTGATTCCAAGACGTGAACGCGTGCTGGTCGGGATCGATGATACCGATACAAAGGAAGAAGGTGCCACATGGTCGCTGACCCATAATATTGCAAGTCAGCTTGACTGCATCGATTCTGTGTACCTGTCGCATTCCCTTGTACAGCTTTTCCCGGTCGCTGCAAGGACCCAGAACTGCGTGTCCACTGTGCTTGAATTCGGATGCGTGGATGCCGCTGCGAAGGAGGAACTCCTCCAGGGGATCAAAGCTGCACTGTTAAAGTACAGTGTCTCCGATGAGACGGGAATGGTCGTCCTTTCCGATTTTGATGCAGAGGATATTTACGAGTACAGCAAAAAGTGCAGGAGCGGTGAACTTACCAAGGATTTCGCAATGGAGTATGCAAGGGATCATGGTGTTGAGGTATGGATTGACGGTAACGGTGTGATCGGTGCCCTTGCTGCCCTCCCATGGTTCGCGAGAGCTGGTGAATCTGTCAAACTGGACGCTGAGCTGCCATGAGCATGGAACACAACGATGACATCAACAATCACAAGCGGACTTGAAGCATTATATCTTGCAGCCGTTGACAGCGGCGTCGAACTGGTCACGGCTGTTTCAGGTTATCCCATAACCGATGTAATGGAACGTTTTCTTAGAAACCGGGGAAATACGGATATTGATGCCAGGTGGTTGACCAATGAAAAAGCAGGGCTTGAAACTGCACTGGGTGCGTCCGTTTCAGGTCGGCGTGCACTGGTACTGACCAAGCATGTGGGAATGAATGTTCTAGCTGATCCCCTGATTACATCTGCGACCCACACCATCGGTGCTGGGTTGGTTGTCTTTGCCGGCGACGACCCGGGTGTTGCTGCATCCCAGAACGAGCAGGATTCCAGATGGTATGGCAGTCTTGCAGAGATCGCGGTCTTTGACCCTGCTACACCGAATGATGCATACAGGGCGGTTGTGAGAGGGTTTGAAGTTTCTGAAAGTATCAAGGCTCCTGTGATCGTGAGGATCACCTCCCGGCTGGAAACAGGTGAAGGTAGGGTTGAGAGGATAGAAAGTGGGAAGACCGATGGAAAGCAGAGAGCGGTTTTCGACAGGTCGATATGGGAGCTTACCATGCTCGGAAAGCACCAGCGGTACCATCTGAAGTCGTACCCAGCCCTTGTGGATGAAGCCGAACATACGCTATTGAACAGACTCAACGCCCGCGGTCAGGACGTTGGGATCATCTCATCAGGATTTCCCTCAACGCTGGTGGACGATGTTCTGAAGACGGATGATAAGTGGACTGATGTGTCGCACCTCGCTCTTAATATGGTGTATCCACTTCCTTTCAGAAAGTTACGCGAGTTTGTGAAAAGGCACATGCATGTTCTTGTTGTGGAGGAAACCGAGCCGTTTATTGAATCGCACCTTTGCGTGCTTGATAATGTGCTCGGGAAAAAGACGGGACATATGCCATACGGTCAGGTCGATGCGGAGCATATCGAATACGCACTTGAGCATATCCATGAGGATTCGGTGGTAAAGTACACAGATATCCAGACGATCAAGAGCAGGGGACCACGCCCCCTGTGTGATGACTGTCCCTACCTGCCACTGTATCATATCCTGCATGATATGGATGTGCCGGTTGCAGGGGATATCGGGTGTTCGGTGCGTAGCGGTCCTGAGCCCTTGAATGCGATAGATACGGCTTTTGCCCTTGGTTCTGCAGTGACGGTGGCGTGCGGGTTTGATAGGAAGGGAATTGCAGTTATTGGTGATTTCGGGATGGCGCATTCAGGTATCATTGGACTTGTTAATGCTGTACACTGCGGTTTTGATGTTCTGGTCATCGTGCTTAAGAACAGGGTCGCTGCCATGACAGGCGGTCAGGATGCTCCTGATCTCACGGATGTTGTGCGTGCTCTGGTCTGGAACGTCTCGGTGTTCGATATCGACAGCAGTCCCACAGGCAATCTAAAGCGCCTGATGGAGGAAAAGCTTGGTGAGAGCGGGGTTTCTGTGATCTATGTCGAAGCAAAGTGCAGGAAATACTGAGGATTTTTTAATCTCTGTTGTTACAAAAATGATGTGAGAATAGATTGTGACCTTTGATACATTAAATCGAAAATGTGGAGGAGCTTTAACATCATAAGATGAGTTTGGGGAGAGAAACACATATGGTGATGAAATTTATTCAGGCTCTGCTCAGATGTAGATAGCGTCACTAAATTGCTGTAAATATGATTAGTCCTGTACCTATTACAGAAT
>CAZQWP010000207.1:0-2720 GCA_964597005.1 uncultured Methanosarcinales archaeon
TAATTTTTAATCTAAAAACCGGAATAATAGCGGTTAGTATTTATAGAAACAAGAGAATCAGTTCACCCTATAAAGGAGTGATTTCCATGGCAAAAATGCTCTCATTGGATGACCTGATAAATATTGAAGAAAAAGACGCGGAAAAAAAAGAACTTGAAGGTCTGTATGACCTTATAATCCCACCGGGGACTCCAACAGGTATCATATTCGATCTGGTAGAGGAGTTTGACCTTGAACCAGTAGGCCGGGAAATAATGGTCAGTATCGTAGAAACTGATCCATCTAATCTATTGGTTCTCAGGGGCAAAATTGAAATCGTTCAACAGGCTCATAAATACCTTTTTGATGAACTGGATGCATGGGTAAACAGCGATTACTGAACTGACCTATTCAGTCGTAATGCCCGTTATGTCGTCAGTTCTAAAATCAAAAACAGTTGCCCTTTCATTTTTATTGTAAATGTCCAGTTTCAAGCCATCATCCACCTTCCCGATAATAGCCGCAACCATTCCCACATCCTCGAAAACCTGAATGCATTCATCAGCGTCTTGTGGTTTTGCGGTCAGGATGTAGCCAGTTGCAGGATATACCTTAAGCCACTGTTCGAAATCCACCCCTTCTGGCATCGGAATTTTTGTAAGGTCCACAGATGCTCCTACATTGCTTGTTTCACACAGCATACCAAGGGTTCCAATGGTGCCCGGGTTACTGATGTCCTTTCCTGCCGTTACCAGCTTGCGTTCGCCTATGGTCTGCATCACAAGGAACCTTTCACGCACAGTTTTCGGGTCCTTGAAAGAGGTCGTATCCCAGCTGTAGGGCGAATTAGGGCCGATCTTTCCATCCATGTCATAGGCAACAACAACAACATCTCCGGGCTGTGCAGTGTCGCTTCGGATTATGCAGTCCTTTTTTGCGATCCCGATAATCGCAACCGAGATAGAAGTATAAGGCGTATCCGGATGCATATGACCGCCGACCATGGGCACGCCGAATTTTTTGACACCATCCCTGATCCCCTTTATCAGCTCTTTGCAGGCATCCTTATGGTCTGCTGAAATAACATTGACCATCGCAAGCGGGCGTCCTCCCATGGCTGATATGTCATTTACATTGACGACGACAGAACCGTACCCCGCCCACCAGGGACTGGCATGCAGGAGTTTACCCCATATGCCATCTGCTGCAAAAAGGATAACATCATCGCCACCAATGTCTATGACAGCCGCATCGTCCCCGAAATCCACGATGGTGCCCTCATATTCAGAACGTACGGTCTCGAATATCTCAACGATATCAGCGATAGGTTTTTTACGGGTCACCCCTTCAAAATTCCTGATACTATGTACCAGTTTATGTATGTCCAAATTGGAACCTTCCTGATGGTATAACAGTTACTGTTTATCTGACAGTTACTTCTTGATCTGGATGAGCTCTCTTCTCTTATCGCTCATCTGTGATAGGTCCTTGCCCAGAAGACCGTAAGCATCTGACCTGCACTGGCGGCAGTGTCGCATCTGCTTGACATATGGTTCACATGCATCCTGCATTTCTTTGCGTTCTTCAGGGGTTGGTGGTCGTCTGTCTGCAAATGCCGCCTGATTGATCAGGGGCATGATGTTCATGATATAAACGCCCATTTCATTCATCTTTTTTGCGAGGTCTACAATTTGATGGTCGTTTATTCCCGGAATGAGCACGGTGTTAATCTTTATAACCATGCCTGCATCAACTGCGGCTTTGATGCCCTCAAGCTGTTTTTCGATCAGGATCTTTGCCCCTTCGATTCCCTTGTAGACTTTGCCTTTGTATACTACATGGTCGCATATCTTTGCTTCGATCTCGGGGTCGATGGTGTTTACGGTAACTGTCAGTGTGGATATGCCCACCCGGATCATGTCGGGCATTTTTTCAGATAATGCAAGCCCGTTTGTGCTCATGCACAATGTGACATCCGGGAATTCTTTTTTGATTAGCTCGAAGGTCTCAAAGGTCTCATCGTTTGCAAGGGGGTCGCCGGGTCCTGCAATTGCAACTACCTTGATGAAAGGATATTCTTTCAGGACCTGTTTGGTCTTTTCCAGTGCCTGCTGTGGGGTCAGTAGTTCACTTGTAACTCCCGGACGGCTTTCATTTACGCAGTCGAATTCCCTGTCACAGTAATTGCACTGTATATTACAATTTGGTGCTACTGCGAGATGGATCCTGCCGAATTTATGTTGAGCATTCTTATCATAACATGGATGCTCTGAAATCTTCCTCCAGTTCTCATCATCAATATTAAAATCTGATTTATCATTTTTGGGCATATTATATCCTCCGTTTGGAATCCAAAATATAAATCTATCTATTAAGTCACATCTTGATATACATTTCGAATCGTGGAGCAGTTCGGGTTGATATATGTTCCAGATTTCAGGTGAAAGTCGGAAAGATTATAAGAGGTGGAAGTTATGGATTGTTAAGGGGAAAAATCCAATAGCTTAATGGTTGGTATGTGATTAAGAACTATATTGTAGGATATGATTGAAAATCGAGATGCTTAGAGATTTATGTGCGCGAATATTAATTTTGACAAAAAATATTTGCGTCTTCACTCATAAAATCCAAATGTTCTCTGAGAATTAATATTATGGTTGATATAATAGACATTCTTACCGAACCATTAATCCTTGCTTTGATTCTAATAATCATTGGTGCATTTGGTTTAACTTGTAAGC
>CAZQWP010000208.1:0-2701 GCA_964597005.1 uncultured Methanosarcinales archaeon
GTTATCTATTTGTATTATTGCGACTTCTCATTTTCATAATATTTATATCCCATCATACAATAATATATTGTGAATTTAATATCAATTTGATAATATGTGAGAGGAACATATGACCGATGAGAATGAAAAAAATCTTATAAAAATCCTCCCCTACTGTGCAGGGGTAATCATCTCATTTCTAATAGCACTGTACATTAGAACGGGATCATCTTCAAGCGTCTTTTTATCAAACGGATTTGTACGATTCGGAGGAAATGACCCATGGTATCATATGCGAGTGGTAGATACCATCCTGCATAACTTCCCTCACAGCCTATGGTTTGAAGCATATACAAAATACCCTAATGGCCAAGCAATGGTGTTTGCACCCCTCTATGACTGGGTGCTCGCTGTAATCATATACATACTTACACTTGGCAATCCAACCACTCATGAAATGGAAGTCATTGGTGCATATTTCCCTGCCATTATTGGGGCACTTGTGGTCATACCAACGTACTTCATCGGCAAATGGGTATTTAACCGGAATGTGGGGCTACTATCAGCAATACTTGTCGCCATCTTGCCAGGTGCTTTCCTCTACAGGTCTCTCGTTGGCTTTACCGACCACCATGTTGCTGAGACACTGATGAGCACAACCACTGCTATGTTCCTAGTAATGTCACTTAAGACCATGCGCACACATCCAGTAACCTTCGATGACTTGCTATCGAATAATTTCAACAAGCTCAGACCATCGATACCTTACATCATTTTCACAGGCTTCTCGCTAGGACTATACATCCTTGCATGGAAAGGGGCATTGTTCTTTGCACTTATTATTGGTGTATACATTACAATACAGCATATCATTGACCACCTGCGAGGAGAAGTACCCGAATACCTTTCAATCATTGGGGTAGTCACATTCGCTATCGCATTGCTCTTCGTTCTGATGGTACCAAGTATTGGGGGTACAAAACACCAGTACCTTATGGGACTACCCGCTGGTATTCTTGCATTTATTGTATTCAGCCTGATATCACGTGTCATGAATTCTCGCGATCTGCCAAGAACTTACTATGCAGCAATCCCGTTAATAACCGCTATTGTTGTTTACATAATATCAAGGGCATTCATACCTTCTCTGTATTCCACCATTGTCCATGTTACCAGCTATTTTATGCGATCTGGGGGTGGACTGACAATTGCAGAAGCATACCCCTTCTTTGTCAGCAGGATGACAGGTCAATTTTCCCTTGCGCCACTTGGCGATAATTTCGGAATAGAAGGATACATAGCATTTTTAGCAATTCCTGTCCTGCTGTACCAGACATACAAGGAACATAAGCAAGAAGAGATATGGGTTGTTGTGTGGATGCTCATGATGGTGTGGGCACTGTACCAGCAAAACCGTTTTTCATACTATTTTGCAGTTAATGCATCCATCCTTTCTGCATATCTTTCAATGAAAGTACTTGGTGCAATCGGCTGGGATGAAATATATCAAAAATACCTTAAGAATGATGCAAAGCCCATGGACTTTGCAACCGAAAATATAAAACTGTGGCACATAGTTTCCATTGTTCTTGTGCTTGCAATACTCATCTATCCAATTGGGCCACTCCAAAAAACACTTGATAATAATAAAGCAGTTGGTGGCCCCGCACCTGCCTGGATAGAATCGCTTACATGGATGAGATACAACACACCTGACCCTGGAGTTAACTACTACGAACTTTACACAAAACCTCCACTTGGAGAAACGTACCCTTATCCAGACACCGCATATGGGGTCATGTCGTGGTGGGACTACGGGCACTGGATAACCAATCTTGGACGTCGGATACCAAATGCGAATCCATTCCAGAGCGGGATTGGCGGAGGCGAGAATCAGGCACCTGGTGCATCCACATATTTCACGGCACAGTCAGAAAATGAAGCTAACGCAATTGCCGATGTTATGGGTAGCCGATACATAATCAGCAACGGGAGGATGGCGTATACCATCTTCGGTGCCATGGCGGCATGGGACGGTGACCAAGAAGGGTATTATCAACAGCTCAACACTAACCAAGGTGTCCAGAATGTCCCGACCATGAAGTACTTAAACAGCATGGAAATGAGACTGCATCTACTTGACGGTGATGGGCTTAATCACTACAGGATGGTGCACGAATCAGAACCATATAACCCACCTTATGAACCGTATGTGGAGTATGAGAACATGTATAAACAGGTGTATAATATGTGGACAGGAAAGAACATACCTGTAGAAACACCGACAGGTTTCATCAAAATGTTCGAATATGTAAAAGGGACACATATAAACGGATCTGCCCCTGCAGGTGAAACCGTGAGCATTAGCACAACCATTCAGACGAATCTAGGCAGAACATTCACATATTTACAAACCACAACCTCTGATGGAACCTATGAATTTATTGTGCCGTACTCAACAGAAGGCCCAGTTCCGGGCGAGACCCAGTTTGACACAAAACCAATCGGTCTGTATATCATCAGCTACGGAGATGTGGCAAAGACAATAAGGGTCAGTGAAACAGACGTGCTTAATGGCAGTGTAATAGAGGTGTGAAATGCCACCCGTTAAAACGGGTGGCTTCCTGTTTCATTGCTAAACCCAACGGTTCAACTCCACAGGCATTTACTGTAGTTCCTTTGGCAAGATGAAGAATGTTTATAGCATTATGGTCTCTATCTA
>CAZQWP010000209.1:0-2698 GCA_964597005.1 uncultured Methanosarcinales archaeon
CATGCTGTCGTTAGGTATGTGGACCTCAAAGCATCGTTAACAACAGACATTTTGATAACACGATTTGTTTAGGAGAGTGCCAATATTGCATAATGTGCAAGTCGAAAAATATGTTTTGCGAATAGTTGCATTATTATCTCACGCCTGTATTTTTTCTCAAACCTACACTCATTAACTTAACAGAATCCTCAGAAACATACTTATTTAAAAGAAAAATCTACAATCAACTAGTGACTGCCTATTATGTTACTTAAATAGTTTTTTAATTTTCGGGCCATTTGACTGGATATTTTGAATTTTAACGAACAAATTTTTATAATAATTCTCTACACATCATTGCTGGTTGCCTATCATATACCCATGTGATAACGACGATAGAGGCAAAATAGGATGTTCATCTGTGGAAGGCATATACAGCAATGCTGGTATATCGAAGTTAGGCAAAATGACCTCTCCAGGTCACAAAAATGTTAAAAAAGTGTAAAAACTATAAGTGGAGGTAAAATGAATGGATAAACTTAACCTTTTTGAGTACGCACAGGAGCAGCTGGATAACTGCGCTGAGATTCTTAAATTAGATCCTGCTATACATGCAATCCTTAGAGTTCCGATGCGTGAACTTCACATATCGTTACCAGTTCGAATGGATGATGGTAAAATTAAAGTATTTGAGGGGTTCAGGGTTCAATACAACGATTCAAGGGGTCCAACAAAAGGGGGAATCCGTTTCCACCCAGAGGAGACCGTTGATACCGTACGGGCACTCGCGGCATGGATGACATGGAAGTGTGCGCTTCTTAATTTGCCCCTTGGAGGAGGAAAAGGTGGGGTAATCTGCAATCCAAAGGAAATGTCCAAAGGGGAATTGGAACGTTTATGCCGCGAATATGCCTCCCGTGTATGGCATTTCGTCGGTCCGGAGAAGGACATACCAGCACCCGATGTTTATACAACTCCCCAAATGATGGGATGGATGATGGACGAGTATTCTAAGATCGCCGGCAGGCATCAATTTGGTGTCATCACCGGTAAACCGATCAGCTTAGGTGGTTCTGCGGGACGTGGCGATGCAACTGCAAGGGGCGGTTTATACACAATTCGCGAAGCAGCAAAGGAATTAGGTGTGGACCTTAAAGGAGCCACCGTTGCCGTACAGGGCTATGGAAACGCCGGGTCTTTTGCAGCAATTCTTGCCAGATCCCTATTTGGATGTAAAATAGTGGCTATCACTGATAGTAAAGGTGGTATCTACAATGACTATGGTTTGGATCCTAGGGTTGTCTTCGAACATAAGACTAAGACAGGTTCAGTGGTTGGTTATCCCAATACCACACCTATATCCAATGAAGAAATCCTGGAACTTGATGTGGATATACTTATTCCCGCAGCCATGGAGAACGTCATTACAAAAAATAATGCTTCAAAGATTAAAGCAAAGATTGTCGGTGAGCTGGCCAACGGCCCAACCGCACCAGAAGCGGATGATATTCTCTATAAGAACGGTGTTCACGTGATACCTGATTTCTTGTGTAATGCAGGTGGGGTAACAGTCTCATATTTTGAGATGGTGCAGAACTTCTACATGTACTACTGGGATGAGGAACAGGTCCATGAACGTTTGGATAAGAAAATGACGCCTGCTTATCATTCGGTACTGGAGACTTCCAAGAAGTACAACATAAATATGCGACAGGCTGCCTATGTGGTTGCAGTTAAGCGTGTGGTTGAAGCAATGAGTGACCGCGGTTGGGTTTAAATCCAATTTTACTAATCTGGAATTGCGAAAAACCGTTAATAGGAAATAAGGATATTTGGGAGTGGCGCAAATTCTTCCAGTATCCTTACCCCTCAACCAACTCTCTATAAATAGTAGAACATCCTCTATAAACTTCCGATTTAAATCGATTATTATATTTACTATAAAAATGAGTCAATTGCTATGAAAATCGCGATAGTTGGTGGTACCGGTAGCATTGGAAAAGGCTTTGCACTGCGCTGGAGCAAAAAACATACGATAATCATAGGGTCTCGTGACCCGGAAAAGGCCAAAGCCAAAGCATCCGAATATAACGATATTTTGAGAAACTATGGCTTTAAAGCTGAGATCGAAGGTACGGACAATAAGACGGCTGCTGCAATTGCAGATGTTATACTCATTGCCATAAAGTATAGTCACATTGATTCAGTTTGTGAATTGATTCGCCCTGTGCTTAAAGATCAAATCATCGTTTCGGTTATTGTCCCAATGGAAAAGGACTACTGTTATATTCACCCAGATTCAACTTCCCTGAAGATTCCTGTTTCCCGTGAAGATTATAATGCTGAGTATTTCTGCTATACCACTCCCCCGGCAGGCAGTGCGGCTCAGGAGTTGGCTGCACTTCTACCAGCAAATACAGAACTGGTCTCAGCATTTCATAATGTTCCCGCAAAGAAACTGGCTGATCTTGATCTCGAACTTGATTATGACATCGGGGTCTGTGGAAATAGTATGCATGCAAAAAATGTAATATTCGATCTGGTTCGGGATATCTCAAACCTGCGTCCGCTTGATGTGGGTCCTTTGGAAACATCGGGGATGATCGAGTCTCTGACACCACTTATTATCAACATTAGTTTCAAGAACAAGATAAAGAGCCTTGGCATCAAGTTTGTATAGTTTAAAAACTGGCAAGTGCACAATATATATTTTGCTGAT
>CAZQWP010000210.1:0-2691 GCA_964597005.1 uncultured Methanosarcinales archaeon
TTAGACATTTTATCATCACGATCTCATCGATATTTGGACGGCCGCCCTTCTCGCTTTTGTTATTATACAAACTTGTTACAATAGGACGAAATGATTCCCAGTTGATCAACAGATCAATGTCTGATAATTTATCTCCAAGACGCTTTACCCGTTCATACTCTTCACGAAATATAAAATCTATAAAATTTGTCATAATCTAATAAATATAGTTTTTATGTATTAAATATTGCTATTTGTGGCAGGTTAATCAAAATTCTCCATAGATTATTCTACCCATGTCCTTTTGGAGTATGGATGAGAAGATCCGATCTTAATATCAAAGGTCTTCTCGCCTTTACATCATCTAGAGACCTATATCATATGCTGATTCACCGTGTATCGAACAATCCAGACCAAGCTGCTCATCAGCTTCAGATACTTTGACGGGAGTTATAACATTTATCGCCATCAGCATGATGTATGTAAAGACAAAAGCATAGATCGATGCTCCAGTAACAACAATCAACTGTATCATAAAGAACCCTGTTCCTCCATAGAGTAAACCATCGGCACCGGCCGGATTAACTACTGTGGAGGCAAAAACACCGAGAAGAATAGTCCCAAGAACTCCACCGATTCCGTGTACGCCCCAGACATCCAGTGCATCGTCCCAGCCCATCTTGTTCTTCATGTGAACAGCAAAGTAACAGACTGTACCAGCAAAGATACCTATTAAAGCAGCGGAGTGCATGGAAACATAACCTGCTGCAGGGGTAATAGTTGCAAGTCCTGCAACCGAACCTGTCAGTAATTCAACAAATTTTGGTTTGCCCTGCTTTATCCATGCAATTATCAACCAGGTAATAGCTGCGAATGATGCTGAAATGTCGGTATTCAGAAATGCAACCGCTGTAATTCCATCAACGTTGAGTTCGCTTCCTGCATTGAAACCATACCATCCAAACCAGAGGAGGGCTGTTCCAAGAGCTACTAATGGGATACTGTTTGGTTTTGATGCCTTGTCCCATCTTGATCCTACAAAGAACACCGAAGCCAGGGCGGCAAAACCTGCAGTTGCATGGACAACGATCCCACCTGCAAAATCAAGAACTCCTAACGAAGCAAGCAGACCCCCGCCCCATACCATGTGAACGAACGGATAATATACAAATATCTGCCAGAGTACCAGAAATATAAGATATGCCTTGAAAGTGACACGGTTGACAAAAGCACCTGTTATCAAAGCTGGGGTAATAATTGCAAACATCATCTGGTAAGAAATAAAAACGATCTCAGGGAATCTGCCATCTGTAGAGAAAGCCGACATTGGAGTTACTCCATTCAGGAAAACCTTATCCAGGTTCCCTATAATTCCTCCTTCTCCACCACTAAAACACA
Organism: uncultured Methanosarcinales archaeon; assembly: GCA_964597005.1. GTDB lineage: Archaea > Halobacteriota > Methanosarcinia > Methanosarcinales > Methanosarcinaceae > JAFGQV01. Next base: position 1,378 of record CAZQWP010000210.1, read on the forward strand.
GGGAATAACCAATAACGAACCACAAAATGGTTGTGATCCCTAATGATACAAAACTTTGCATCATTATTCCAACTATGTTCCTTTTACACGCAAGTCCGCCATAAAAAAATGCGAGTCCGGGTGTCATGAGCATCACAAGACTTGTTGAAAGTAACATAAAGCCAGTTGCACCGCTATCAAACATTTTGTATCATTCCTTTATTCCAACATTTTTTCTATAAATAATTGGGAAATATGATGCCTACTTCCTGTTTAATTATATTTAGTATTTTTCATTTAAAAAAAGCGATTTCAGCTCTTCAAAATTTACGAAGGACATACTTCACTAAATTTGGTTACGGTGCATTGGGAAATGCGCAGTTCCAGTCGAAAAGGTTATTCCAAAAAGATACTCATCAACATTCTTTAAAGCCACCGCTCAAGGATCATATAAATTGAAAAGAAAAAATAAGTTGGGATAGCGTTACTGCGCAGTGAAGGCTTTGTTATTTCCTGATGATAAATGAACTATTCCTTATCCTTTATCTTAACCGCCGTTCCGTATGCAAGTATCTCAGCTGCCCCTGCCATTACTCCCGAGGTCATGAACCTGACATTTATCACGGCGTTTGCTCCCATCTTTTCGGCATCCTCGACCATGCGGTTGATAGCTTTTTCCCTTGCTTCTTCAAGCATCTCTGCATATTCTGTCAGTTCGCCGCCCACGATGGTGCGCAGACCAGACATAATGTCCTTGCCGATATGCTTGGACTGGATAGTACTGCCACGTGCCATCCCAAGGGTCTGCACGATCTCCTTTCCTGCTACGGTATTTGTTGTCGCGATTATCATATTCTCACCTAATATTTCCTTTCGATCTCCTTGTCCTTAACACCCATTTTTTCCTTCATCAGGGCCAATATAACCAGTACTATTCCTGCTACAATTGCCACAATAGACATTTTAAGTATCAGGCTGGACTCTACGGTAAATATGTTATAAAGGGCATATCCCATTAGCACGATGAAGCCTATAACTGTCAGTCCTATACCAAGATTTCGCACGGTTGTGTTGCTATTCATAAGAACACCTCTTCAAGCAAAATTGGAGGTCATCCCTGAAACCATATTGATTGGGATATAATATAAGTACAGGATATACTATATCACTTTTATTACATTAATGAATCTGTTTTATCTAATGCAACGCACCCTTTGAGTGATCATAGCAGGATAGAAAAACCTGTAAGACTGTCATACAGTTGGATCCAGCAGCATGTGTTCCTTAAAAATGGGTCCGAATGCAGCGCAGAAGTACTCTACCGCCTCGTTGGAA
>CAZQWP010000211.1:0-2598 GCA_964597005.1 uncultured Methanosarcinales archaeon
GAATATCGGCTTCGACGTTTTGAATCAGGCAAAGGTCAATGTTGCAAGCCTAAAATTCGAACCTGAAATGCCAGTCCGGGGGCAAAAGGTTTCTATGATCCTGAAGCTTGAGAATGTGGGTGAAGGAGAGGCTCGCTTCGTGAAAGCACGGCTCGAAGGGCTGAATGGAAAAGGTACGACAAATGCATTTATAGGGAGGCTGGAAATGGACGATGATACCCCTGCGGTTTTTACCTTTATCTCAGAAAATGCGGGAGAACAGCAAGTTACCATGATCGTGGAATATGAGGATGACTTCGGGGAACACCAGCTCAGCGAGAACCTGAGTTTCACCGTGTTCAATGAATCAGGGAGCAAGGTCCCGTTTATTTTCGGAGTGCTAATTGTACTTGCAGCTGCAATCTTTTTCATGAAGAAAAAAAAGATGATCTGATCGCTGAAAAATCGGTGAAAGATCAAGAAAAGAAAGCTGAAAATTTTGAACGGTATCTACAGATGCAATCCGAAAACATATGGGATGAATAACATGCTTGAAAAAGCAAAGGTTTCCCTCTTCCTAGCCGCCCGCTCGATCAGTCGGGGAAACAAAGGGATCACGATTTTTACGATATTCGTCCTGACCCTGATCTTCGTTCAGCTCATACTTTTCACTAGTATCTTAGCAGGAGTCACGGTCAAGTTCAACGAACTCATGGTTGACTACCAGACCGGGAACCTGGTCATCGAGCCAGAGGAAGAAAAAAGATATATTGAAAACACCGCAGCGTTACAGAAGAAGATCGAAAGCCTCCCCGAAGTCCTTGGTACCACCGCCCGCCTGAAAATCTCGGGATCCTTCCGCTACAAGGAAAAAGATGCAGGAGGGATGGTATACGGCATTGACCCCACCGATGAGACCTTTGTGACAGGACTTGAAGGTGCAATGGTAAGCGGCGAATTTTTAAGCAAGCCGGATCGGGGAGAGATCATCCTAGGTCGGGAAGTTTCGGGCGGCTTTGGTGCCCTGATGGATTCAAAGTCTCTAGGTGGCGTGGAAATCGGGGACACGGTCGAAGTCACGATACAGGGAAATACAAAAGAGTTCAGGGTAAAAGGCATCTATAGCACTCTTTTTTTCCTGGCAGATTCGGGAGCCTACATCAGCAGGTCTGACATGGAAGAGATGCTCGGTGTGCAGGATGGTAACCTAGCCCATGAGATTTCGATTAAGACCACCGCAGACACAGACGAATTAGAATTCCGCACAAAACTTCTCTCTCTCGGGATCAAGGAAAACATCCGTACATGGCAAGAATTCGCGGGCATCCTGCGCCTGATCCAGGATGTGCTTGGCATAGTCAGGAATATCATGAGTGCTATCGGACTCCTAATCGCCTTCGTGATAATCTTCGTGGTGATCTATGTGAACATCGTAAACAAGAAAAGGCAAATAGGTGTCCAGAAGGCTATTGGGATCGAGCAAAACGTGATCATAGCCTCCTTCATCCTCCAGGCAATGCTCTACGCAGGATGCGGCGTAACCTTCGGCTACCTCCTAATGCGCTACGGTATTATACCTTACACTATAGTCCACCCCATAAGGGCTCCTTTGGGTGATGTCAGCCTGGGTTTTGACCAGCTTGAAGCCATAAACCGCGCAGTCCTTCTTTTCATGGCTTCAGTTGTCGCGTCTGTGATCCCGGCATACAAACTGGCAAACAAAGACCTTCTGGAACTGATATGGGAGAAGTGAAGAACGGAGGGTCATAAAATGGAAAATCATACACGAAAAGAAGCCGAAAAACTGACCAAAAACGATTCTTTCATCATTGAAGGCTTTGATATTGTCCGAACCTTCAAAATGGGCGAAGTGGAGGTCCGGGCGCTTCGCGGCGTTCCCGTCAAAATTCGCCGGGGGGAGTTCGTCGCCATCATGGGTCCCAGCGGCTCCGGAAAAACCACCCTCTTAAACCAGCTCGGCCTACTCGACACCCCGAACTCTGGCAAAATCATTATTAACGGTACGGACACATCCAGAATGTCCGAAAAAGAAAAAGGTAAATTCCGCCTCCACAATCTGGGTTACGTATTCCAGGATTACGCCCTTCTCCCTGAACTCAACGCCATCGAAAATGTATATTTGTCCCTTATGATGCAGGACAAAACTAAAAAAGAATATGAATCTTCAGCTGCCGACATCCTGAACGCTGTGGGTCTCGGTGACCGGCTGCACCAACTACCATCCAAAATGAGCGGCGGACAGCAGCAGCGCGTCTCGGTAGCAAGGGCACTTGCTCACAAACCCCTCATCCTCTTTGCGGATGAGCCCTGTGCCAACCTGGACAGTGCAGCTTCAAAGCAGGTGCTCGATCTATTCAAAAAGTTCAATATGAATGATGGGCAGACGATCGTGACGGTTACGCATGAGGAATGGCACCTGGAATATGTGGATAGGGTGATCAATTTGATAGATGATATGTTAGTGGAAAAAAATGACGTATAATAGATATGTGGGGCTGTTGGGGGGTTAATGGTACGGGGAATTTGTGGATAAAAATCGTAGGAAATGTTCCAGTCAGGATTCTGGATAATGATTAAAAAAGTAAAGAAAAGCGCAGT
>CAZQWP010000212.1:0-2591 GCA_964597005.1 uncultured Methanosarcinales archaeon
GACCATGTGATACTTATAGAAGTATAAACAATGACAAAGCATTGTTTGCCCATTGTGGGAATGTGGCATAATTAAAAATTACCTTTAAGAGATGATGATATGAACATAAAACCAATAGGTAAAAGAGCTTTAATCAAACCAGTTAAGGAAGAGGAAAAAACCACAGGTGGCATTTACCTTCCGGAAAGTGCAAAAGAAAAGAGGAAACAGGGTATTGTAGTAGATATTGGCAAACAGAAAGAAGATATGCCAATAGCGTCAGGTGACATGATATTATATACAGGCTACAGTGCAGAAGAATTCGAAGTAGATGGTGAAAAGTACATCATCGTAGATTACAGTGACATAATCGCAAAACTTGAGTGATGAAAATGGCAAAGCAATTAATCTTTGAAGATCAAGCAAGACGTGCTCTGTTGAGTGGTATCGACCAGCTTGCAAATACCGTGAAGATCACACTGGGACCAAAAGGCAGGAACGTGGTTTTCTCAAAAAATTTTGGTACTCCAACCATAACAAATGACGGGGTTACCATTGCCAAGGAGATAGACCTTAAAGATCCCTTTGAAAATATGGGTGCCCAGCTGATAAAAGAAGTGGCTACAAAAACGCAGGATATCGCAGGGGACGGCACGACAACAGCCACCATACTGGCACAAGCGATCCTCCATGAAGGAATGAGGAATATCACAGCAGGTGTTAACCCTATTGAGATCAAGAGGGGAATCGACAAAGCAACACAGATTGTAGTGGACTCCATCCGATCTAAAAGTGTTGAGATCAAGAATAAAGAAGAGATTACCCAGGTAGCAACGATCTCGGCAAATAATGATGAAACGATCGGACAGCTGATATCTGATGCAATGGAAAAAGTTGGTTCAACCGGTGTCATCACTGTTGAAGATGCGAAATCCATGGAAACCTCACTGGAAGTTGTTGAAGGTATGGAGTTTAACAAGGGTTACCTTTCACCATACATGGCAACAAACTCCGAAAAGATGGAAGCTGAGCTTGAGGATGCACTAATCCTCCTATTTGACAAAAAGATCAGTTCCATGAAGGAATTCATCCCGCTACTCGAGGAAGTACTGAAGGCGCATAAGTCACTGCTGATCATTGCCGAGGATCTAGAAGGTGAAGCACTGGCTACCATTGTGCTCAATATTATCCGTGGTGCCCTAAATGTATGTGCGGTCAAGGCACCAGGATTTGGGGATGAACGCCTTGAGATGCTAGAGGACATTGCCGTACTTACCGGAGGCAAGGTTATCAGCGAAGACAAAGGCATGAAACTTGAAAATGCTACACTTGCAGATCTTGGCAGCGCCAAGAAAGTTAAGGTGACCAAGGACAAAACCCTTATCATCGAAGGAGCTGGCAAAAGGGAAGACATTGAGAAAAGAGCCAGCATTATCGAGAGTCGCAGCAGGCTGGAAGATTCCGAGTACAAGAAGAAAGAGTTGATGAAACGTATGGGTAAACTTACCGGTGGTGTGGCTGTTATCAAAGTGGGTGCAGCTACAGAGACAGAACTTAATGAGAAGAAGATGCGCGTAGATGATGCATTGAATGCCACCAAGGCAGCCATCGAGGAAGGTATAATCCCTGGAGGCGGGGTGACTTTGATCCGTGCCATTGAGGAACTGGACAAACTTTCCCTGGACAGTGACCAGATGGTGGGTGTCAATATTCTCAAGAAAGCCATTGAAGTGCCACTGAAACAGATAGCAGCCAATGCTGGCAAAGAAGGTGCCCTCATCGTGGAAAAGATGAAGGCTGAAACAAATCCGAACATTGGATATGATGCAAAAACTGATGCATATCGGGATATGTTCGAAGCTGGTATCACCGACCCTGTGAAGGTGGTAAGAAGCGCCCTGCAAAATGCTGCAAGTATTGCCGGGCTGATGCTGACAACCGAAGCCCTTGTTGCAGATATACCAGAAAAAGAAAAGCCTGCGATGCCATCTCCTGAAAGCTATATGATGTGATTCTGGTAGATTGTTCAGGTGGATTGCCTGAACTATCTACATTTTATTATTTAGCAGAACAGTAGCAACAGAAATTTCATGATGGTCGTTCTGACCATTTCATTTTTCATTTTCTTTTTTCAATTTATCATGTGTCATTTGGAGAACGTGTATTATAGAACTTTCCATGAATGCAGTTTCTTGTTCCATGCCGTTTAAGTTCCGTGCAAATGTGCGGGTGATAAAACGTGGTACATTGTGTTTTCTGCTCCTTGCACTCAGATTCTGTCTTCGCATTTCATGTTGCAACAAAAGCTCGATCTTTGCAAGCATTTCACATACTTCATACCCAAATTCATTATCCAGATTGTTCAAGGGATATTATGAACACGATACCTCACTACATCCATTCGAGCATTCTGTTTTAATCGTCTCCACTATTTTTTTGATCTTATCGATCATTGTACTACCATTAATCTGAGTCATGGAGTTTTCTAGTCGAATAAATATAAGTTCTTCTGAAAATTTATCCATTGTGTATATCTTTATTTTTATGAAATACAATGCAACAGGCTGTCTCAAAACTATGCGTGATTGTACATTTGGGTAAGAAATATCGGA
>CAZQWP010000213.1:0-2591 GCA_964597005.1 uncultured Methanosarcinales archaeon
TACAAAAAACAGGTGATTTATCATGATTCATCACTTAACCGATCACGCATGAAGTTTTATACTATAGTAACTATTCAGCCTACTAAAACCAGTTGATTGATATTGATTATGACGAAACATAAATGTTTAATTTCTTATGGACTAAAAAGAACAAAACACAACCATTGACAAACAATTAAATAAAATTTATACACAGAAATTGTCTCATTAAATTTTTATAATGATAGTTATTGATATTGTTTTATATAGGCTGAATAGTTACACGCTATAAAGCAATGTTTTATTTATAACGTATCTTTTTTATGATATCAAAACCATCACACATTGAGATTAATACGAGGCTAATAAGAGGCGCATGAATGTTACCTGAAGAGGACCTTAAGATCATAACAAAATTAATGGGGCGGGAACCGAATCTTGTTGAAAAGGGATGTTTTTTGAACTTGTGGAGTGAACACTGTTCCTATCGCTCAAGTGCACCGCTGCTAAGAACATTCACCTCAGAAGGAGAACGTGTGATCATTGGACCGGGCGATGACGCAGCTATCATCCGTTTTGGAGATGGTTGGGTACTTGCGATCGGCATGGAAAGCCATAACCATCCTTCATACGTTGATCCCCATAATGGGGCAGCGACGGGTGTTGGCGGGATTGTGCGAGATATCATCTCGATGGGTGCCCGTCCTATAGCGCTCATGGACCCTTTGTATTTCGGACCGCTTGAAAACCCGAAGAACCTCTATTTGTTCGAGCACGTCATCGAAGGCATTGCAGGTTATGGTAATTGTATTGGTGTGCCCGTGGTCAGGGGAGAGACGTTCTTTGACAAATCCTACAGTGGGAATCCCCTTGTGAATGTTGTTTGTGTAGGTCTTGCACGGGAGGATGATATTGTAACCGCCTCGGCACAGAAGGCCGGAAACAAGCTTGTGCTCATGGGTTCGACAACTGGTCGCGATGGGCTGGGTGGGGCTTCATTTGCATCACGTGACCTCTCAGAGAGTTCAGAAGCAGAGGACCGCCCCAGCATCCAGATCGGGGACCCGTTCACAGAAAAACTCCTGATAGAAGCCACACTTGAAGCGATACATAAAGGGTACGTAAAGGCATGCCGCGACCTTGGAGCTGCAGGACTTGCAGGCGCAAGTTCTGAGATGGGTTCTAAAGGCAATCTTGGTATGCACCTCATTGCAGACAATGTTATACTGCGCGAGACTGGCATGACTCCGTTTGAGATATTGATTGCGGAATCACAGGAACGCATGGTTCTTGAGGTTGAACCTAATGATGTGGATGCAGTGCTAGGTATAGCCAGAAAATATGACCTGAATGCAAGTGTTATCGGGGAATTGACGGAACGTCTGTATTATACTGTTGAGTTTAAAGGTGAGATCGCTGCAGACATCCCGATCAAGGTCTTAAACGAAGGTGCACCTACATTTGAGCGCCCATCCAGAGAGCCTGCATTGCGTGATATCGGCGAAAAACCACAGGCTTCTGCTGACCTTAAGCAGGCAATGCTGGATGTCTTATCTTCCCATAACGTGGCGTCAAAGGAATGGATATACAGGCAGTACGACCATGAGGTTCAGGTAAGAACTGTACTAAAACCCGGAGACGATGCAGGTGTACTTCGAATTGCGGATAATAAGGGACTTGCGCTGTCATGCGGATGCAACCCGCGACATACACTGCTGGACCCTTATGTTGGTGGAAAGGGCACTGTTTTTGAGAATGCGATGAACCTTGCAGTAAAAGGGGCACGCAGCATTGCTATTGTGAATTGCCTGAATTTCGGGAACCCTGAGAGACCTGATATATACTGGCAGTTAAAGAATGCAATTCTCGGAATCGGGGACGCGGCTCGTGAACTATCGGTTCCGGTAGTTGGCGGCAATGTCTCGCTGTATAATGAAAGTGACGAATACGGGACTGCAATCACTCCCACACCATCCATAGGGATGATCGGAGTCACAGAGGATGTGACGATCACACCGCCTGCACACTTTGTCAGTGAAGGGGAGATGGTAATACTTGTGGGTGATACACGGGACGAACTTGGAGGTTCTGAGTATTATAACTTTATAGGTGTGGGAGCAAACGGCTATGTCCCGGAGGTTCCCGATAATGCCGGCATGATACTAAATGCAGTGATCGCGGCTGTGGGAAGCGGAAAGGTCACAGCGGCACATGATGTTTCACTCGGCGGGCTTGCTGCTGCACTGAGTGAGATGTGCAAAGTGATGGGAGCACGCATCGACCTAGGCGTTTGTGGTGGCTTGCGTCCGGATGACGTCCTGTTCTCAGAATCCCATGTACGTGCGGTACTCACCACTTCGGAATCGGATTCGCTTCTGTCGATACTAAAGGATGTGCCCCATGCGGTGATTGGCAAGACCGGGGGAGATGATCTGCAGATATCAGGTAGTGGTATTGGGATTTCGCTGACACTTGAGGAGATTTCACAGGCACGGTTGAGTTTGACAAGGCTGATGATGGAATAAGAAGGAGATTTCAGGAGTGATTGGAGTATCTTTTTAACCTAAGTTTGACAGTTTTGTTTTTAATCAACTGAATATCTACTTTTTTTT
>CAZQWP010000214.1:0-2558 GCA_964597005.1 uncultured Methanosarcinales archaeon
TACGCATCTCATCCCCCATCTTACGAAAGGGGACTTCTCGGCTTACAAGTTAAATCAAAATCACTCATAGAGGAATAGTGTTCTATTCTGGGTTCGGGTTATGCCAGACCTGCCGGGATGTAAAAAATCGGAGATACAAATCTTAACGAAACATTTATCATATTATAGTTTTGAAGGTATTATGGGATTGGGGTAAAGTGGGTGACCAGCCAATCTCACCTAATCATATATGAAAAGGTGGAAAATATGTCAAAAGCAATAGTTGTATATCTAAGTACCTCTGGTAATACAAAAATAATGGCTGATTCGATTACAGAAGGTATAGTAGAAAGGAACGTGGATGCTAAAGCTGTTAGTTTCTATGATGCAAAAATACAGGATATTAAATCCGCAGATGCCATTGCAGTTGGTTCTTCAACATTTTCTTATAAAATGCTGCCTCCAATGGAAAAATTTCTTGATGAGACAATGGCTAATGCCGGGGTAGAGGGAAAGATAGGAGTTTCATTCGGTTCTTATGGATGGAGTGGTGAGGCACCTTTAATGATTGCAACCAAAATGCGTCAATTGGGTATGAACGTACTTGATCCCGTGCTACGTATACAATATAAACCTACTGAGAAGGATCTAAATGAATGTTTGAGGTTGGGAAAGGATATTGCAGAAAAGGTCAAAAACCCATAAATAGATAAACTAAGTTTCGATCAAATCTTATTTTAGTTAGTAAAGGGGGGTTGTAAAGGATCTAGAAAGCCCATGATTTGAACATTTGGATGAATCGAAATTCTGGGGAGTTATATACAGATGGCAGGACAATTGAAAAAAGAAAATAAGTAGGAAATAGAAAACCTGATCATCCAGATGTTCAAACCCACATTTTAGTTTGGTTTTTCCTGAACTGGAATATCAGATAAACTATTTCATTATTTATTATTTGGCACATCAGAAGTCATCATTTTTACCAGAGCAGCAGCCACGTCCATGGAAGTATAGTCTTCTTCAAGCAGTCCCTCGACCCAGTGGAGATACTTCCCAAGATGACCTTTTTGGATAGTGTCTTTTACCTTCTCTGAAAGTATTTTTGCCCTTATTTCCTCCACATCATCCAGAGACGGTACCTTTTTCGACCTGATGCTGGTCTTTGTGTATCTCTGTATATTCTTTATCCTGTAGACCTCTTTACCCACAACAAAAGTAAAAGCATACCCCTTTCTGCCTACCCTTGCAGTTCGTCCGATCCTGTGGACATAGGACTCCTCATCCTGTGGGACATCATAGTTGAAAACAACCTCAATGTTCTCAACATCGATCCCCCTAGCAGCCACATCGGTCGCAACAAGTGTTTCAATATCCCCTTTTCTGAAACCGGACATGACAGTCTCCCTCTGACTCTGCCTCATATCCCCGTGCATCCCCTCAACCAGATACCCCCTTGTCTTGAGAGTTTCCACCAGTTGGTCCACGCCCTTTTTTGTGTTGCAAAAAACAAGGGACGATTTTACATCATAGACGTCTATCAGACGGCATAATACCTCGGATTTTGCCTTCGATTTGACCTCCAGATAGAATTGCTCGACCTGAGGAACCGTCATCTCTTTGTGAACTGTCTTAATTAACTGGGGATTATTCAGATACTTCTTTGTCAATTTCAAAATAGGCTTTGGCATGGTTGCAGAGAACATAACGGTCTGCCTATCCTCGGGAGTATTGCCAAGGATAAACTCAATATCCTCCCTAAATCCCATATCAAGCATCTCGTCAGCTTCATCAAGTACGAGCATTTCCACGTTGTCCAACCTAAGAGTTCGTCGCTCAATATGGTCCATCACACGCCCGGGAGTACCTATTACAATATGTACACCTTTCTTAAGGGCTTTGATCTGCCGTGATATGGGCTGTCCACCGTATACCGGCAGTATCCTTGTCTCTTTGAATCTTGAAAGATTGTTTAGCTCACCTGCAACCTGGTTTGCAAGTTCCCTTGTGGGACAGAGTACAATGACCTGGACCTTCTTGCTGCCGGGGTTTACCATCTCAATAGCGGGAATCCCATATGCAGCGGTCTTACCTGTGCCGGTCTGTGCCTGTCCAATGACATCCCTCCCTTCCCGGATATAAGGAATGGCAGCTGCCTGAATAGGGGTTGGTTCTTCAAAACCAAGGTGTTCAATTGCTTTTTGTATATTTCTTGATAAATTTAGATCTTTAAATGTTAGTGATTCCATGTTAAAATTCCTTGTAATTACTTGAATGTTTTATTATGCGGTCGTTTGTGGAAATGATGATATCAATTTGAATACACCTGATATGAAAAGACCAGTGTAGAAATTGGTGTGGCGTTTACATTTTACTCATAGTTATTAATCATTGTGCTGAAATGTGCTTATCAGGGTATCTGGCCAGGTGGCATTTGACCTGTTCAGAAAACATAATAAACAGTTGATAAATGAAAGACAATCTTTCATTGAACTACTCCACGCTTACGCATGGAGATTCTTACAAATAACTACAAGTTGTAGTCCTGTTTGTAAATTATCGAGAAAATCCCGATAGCCTGT
>CAZQWP010000215.1:0-2542 GCA_964597005.1 uncultured Methanosarcinales archaeon
AACTTACTCTTTTTCATATAAGAATATCTCTTCAATCCTCACATCGAACAATCTTGCTAGCTTGAACGCAAGACTCAGGGATGGGTCATATTTTTGTTTTTCTATGGCATTTATCGTCTGTCTGGTAACACCCACCCTATTAGCAAGATCTTCCTGAGTCATATCATGAATCGCTCTCTGCACCTTAAGAGTAGTTTTCATAGAAATCCCCTACATCTTATTTTTATAGTATGCATAAAGCCCAAGGTAGCAGTACATCATCAGGAAAAAAATGACGCTGACCATATTGGCAGCATTTATTGATGACAGTATCTCTGAAAAAGGATAAACATTGCTTATTAAGGATATTAATGCGAAGGCAAGCAAAAAGAGAACAAAGGTCAGGTTCCCTGCCCTTTGCTTAATCTGCCTCAACCTCTCATCTGTCAAAACCAATTGATACTTTTTTTGAGCACTAATCAATACGATCAATCCTGCACCCACACCTATAAAAGCAATGATAAGACTGTTTTTAAGAACCCCTATTAGAACACCTGTAACCGATATGATCATTGAAAGTATTCGAAAGATATTATACATTTTTTCATTGTTGCTTTTTGTCAAATTATATCACCTTTATGTAAAGTATACATTACATAAAGTATATAATGCTTTTCTTTATTTGGCTCTGTCAGGAGCACATTTCTCATTGAGCACTAATACTTTATATATGAATCATACAATAATTCAATAACAGGGGGTTTAGTATGAATAAGACTAATTTGAATCTGATAACCATTTTCTTAGTGGCAGCTATTGTTTTTTTTGCTGGTTGTGCCGGAGAAGAGAAAAACACTCCTGAAGAAACACCAGTATCGACAGTCACGCCAGAGGAAACGGAAACAATGACCACAGGTCACGAGCAGGGCGGAGAACCGGATATGAGATATATGGGACTGGCAGAAGTATTCAAACGAACGTCCGGGATCGAGGTCTCGTTGTCCAATGTTGAAATTGATGAGGATGATGTAACTCTTTCGGCTTTCCTGGCCCAGCCTGTTACAGAGGGTACCTATCCAGGCATTATAATGATCCATGAATGGTGGGGGCTCAATGACCAAGTGAAAAGCATGGCTGATATAATGGCGCGTGAAGGGTACGTGGTACTGGCGGTTGACCTTTTTGATGACAATGTCGCCACGACCGTTGAAGGCGCACAAGCAAACCTCAGGGACAATCCCAACGAAAAAACGATCCCAAGGATGCAGGCAGCCCTGAAATATCTACGTAACGAATCGAACGTAGATCCCGGCAAAATTGCATCTATTGGCTGGTGTTACGGTGGTGGACAGTCATTCCAGCTGGGTATCAACGAAGATCTTCAGGCAGTAGTGATATATTACGGCAGGGTTTCCACTAATGAAGCTGAACTTATCGAATTGGACGAGCCGGTCCTAGGGGTATTCGGAGCTGATGATACCAGTATTCCAGTTGAGGATGTCCGCGAGTTTAAAAAAATCTTGATGGAGCAGGGAACAAGTGCGGACATCTACATCTATGATGGAGCAGGGCATGCTTTTGCGAATCCGACAAACACACAAGCTTTCCGCGAGGAGCAGGCTATTGATGCATGGAACAAAACCCTTGACTTCATGGGGCTTAACCTGAAGGAAGAGTGAATTTGGCGTAAAAACAAAGAAGGATGTGAGAGGAGTTTTAGGTGGTGTGCTATAATTATGCTATAGGTATATAGCTATTCTAAAAATCAAATATAGCAACACAACTTACTTTTTCACAATTCTCCTCCTTACCTTACCCCAAGCTTTAGTCATAAGAAAACTATCGTCCATATTCTCTATCATTGTCACGAATTTTTTCATAGGTACCGCAAAGGAGAGTTCATCTCTCTTGACATAAGGTCGCGCTGAAACATCGAACATGCCGACAATCCCCCTCGGCTGATCGGAACCAATCTCAAGATAGGGATACTGGACAATGCTGGAACATCCTGCTCCAAAAGGAGAATATACGCCGTTTATATCCGATGTGTCAAATCCTGCCAGCGTAAAAAGACCGGAGATGACATCCGGCCTGGCAAAGAATATCACAACCTCAGGCTCATCTGAGTCCTCTAGTCGATCCCACCGCTTGAATACGGCATACTGGGAAGGTGCTTTGAAAACAGGTGCCTTTTGCATTAGATCCTTCACTAGTTCGGGTGATTTCTTGTAGTGTTCACCTTCAAGTTTGCCCGGAATACCGTGGGAAAGGAAATATTCAAAACTCTGCATGATCTCTTCAGCGAAACCGAGATATCGCCTGCCACCAAAACAACCGATAGATTCTGCATCAAGACATAAGGACTTGCCCCTTCGAACATGAACTAGAGCTCCGATTAGACATCTCGACACGGAACCAGGTAAAACCCGTTCAGCATGTCTTTCCTTATCCGTGTAGTAGAAAGTGATGGGGAGTTCCACACCATCGAAATACTTTTCTCATAATGTAATGAATTTGTCTCTGATTTCTTCATCCATAGATTGACCACTTTGTTAAGGTTGAT
>CAZQWP010000216.1:0-2539 GCA_964597005.1 uncultured Methanosarcinales archaeon
CAACCAATATGCTTTCAATTCCATCTAAGGTCATGTTAGCTAATATTGGTGATATGTCGAATAACAAGGCAGGATCACTCCTGCCCCGTCTTCTAGGAACCGGACTTGAGCCTTTCAACTCATCCGGCTCGAGCCACTACTACCCTTTCGGGTGTCAGCTTAGAGTGGATTTAGAATTTGCCATGCGTTTCTTTCGATGGTATTCCCTGACTTTCCATTTTTCGAAGTAATCCCTATCAATATAGGGATTCTTATCGAGTTTAGCCAATCGATGTCGGACGATTTTCGTGTTAGAGAATCTCTCCAGTGTTTGCGTGTCTGTTGAGAATACATAGTTTCTGCTACCCACTTTGTGCCAGTATCTTGTTAGAACCCAGTAGTTTCCCTTATTTGAGTGCCTACTTTTCGCCCAAGATGTGAGCATGTTGTAAACGATGTCGTCCAGTTTACCAAATATATCAGATGAGACTGCATGATTATGATACTGTGCCCATCCTCTGATTATAGAGTTGAGTATTCGTATCAAACGATTTTGGTCCCATGCTTTTGCTTTCTGAATGATATCATGAATCTTTCCAATGACTTCTTTTTGAGACTCCTTCGATGGTTTAGTGAGGAGTTTCCCATTATATTTCCTGAAGTTCCATCCCAAGAATGTAAACCCATCTGAAATATGAGTAATGAGGGTTTTCTCTTCCGAGAGTTGGAGCCCACGAGGTTCTAAGAATGCTTTCACGATGTTGAGAGCATCCTGTGCCGTTTCTGGAGAGTCGGTCGTTATTACGAAGTCGTCTGCGAAGCGGACATAGTTAATCTTGTGTTTGTTCATGTGGGATTTGTCGATGGTACCATTCCTTTTGGAGTAGAATCTCTTTGCTAATGCATTCTCCAGTCCGTTCAGGACTATATTTGCAATGAGTGGAGAGATCGTTCCTCCTTGCGGAGTACCTTTATTACTGGGGTACAGATGGTAATTTTCAACATATCCTGATTTCAGGAATTCTTTAAGAACTCTCTTGTTCATAGGAGTATTTTCGAGGATCCATTCATGATTGATTTCGTCAAAACATGATTTGATATCGCCTTCCACCACCCATTGAGGAGCAATTTGTTTGCTCAAACAGATGTGAAGATAGGCGTATGCATCTTTAGTAGAGCGGTAGGGTTTAAATCCAAATGAGGTCTTATCTCCTGTAGCTGATTCTACTGCGCTTAGTGCAAAAGAATGGAGTGTTTGCATTACTCTGTCATAGAGCGTTGGTATACTCAACGGACGGAATTTACCGTTTTTCTTCCGGATATATTTCCGCGTGAGAGGCTTCGCACGATAGCCTGTAGTCGTGAGTTCTAAGGCGGCACGCATTTTGTCCGCTAGGGTTCGCCAGACTACTCCATCGATCCCTGGGGTTTTACTCCCTTTGTTCGTGGAGACTTTGCGAACTGCGAGAACTCTGGCATAGAATGAACGTGTCAAGAGTCTTGAAAGTTTGCTCACATTATTCCAATTTCCGTCTTTTGCTGCTCTTTCAATTCGAGACTGTAGATTATTAACCATATCCTTAGCTCTGTTCCAGTCAATGGATTTCCATTGATTGATGAGTTCTTTGTCTGCAAGACCCGTAACCGAAGTTATCTCTGGTTTTCTTACATTCATATTAAACAATCTCTGTTGCTTTCGTGACCTATGGCAAGTCAGCATGCTTTCGCATCAAGACAAAGTTTGAACCTCTATACCGACCATTACAGTCGGTCTTTCGCTTTTTGCCATTTCCTCTGCCACCTATGGCTTTAGTCCTTCTCACGAAGTTCTTACCTCAAACCTCAATTTAAGGACCATATGTGGTTTACCGAGTTCTATATCATGGATAATTATAGGACATTTAGGAGGTTCCTATAAGCCGGAAGCCCATGTGTCCATTCGTTACGATACGGAATCAGAATATCATAACCGGGCTTCTTTGCCATTTTGGCTCATGCGTAGAACAACCTGCTTTCGCATGTTACAAGTCACGACTCCTAAACGGAAACTTCACCTTTCGATTCTCCATGTGTCCTTTTCCCTAGCGGTTTCATATTGTCAGGTTCAAAATTATACCGCGTTGTCCTCTGAGCTTTGCACAAATCCGTTGCCAGAAATGCACATCAGAGTAGAGACATTCTGAATGGATAGAATGGCGGGTTGTTCCGCAATCTATGGTATAACTTCTCGTCGCACCTTTCCAACTCCAGGAGGACCAAGCAAAACAACATTCTCTGCATTATGAACAAATCTCAACGTTGCAAGGTCTTCTATGACTTTTTTATCAATAGATGACTGAAACTCAAAATTGAATTCTTCAAGCATCTTTTTAACAGGAAAACCTGCACTTTTCATCCTTCTCTCAACTGCAACAGCTTCCCTGTGTTTCTTTTCCTGTTCAAACAGATAATCAAGGACTTCCATTGTTGTCTTGCTGTCCCTTGCAGCAATTTCAAGATAGTTATCAAGAAGCTCTTCAATAGTATTCAGTTTCAAGTACTGCAGATTAGTGTGAAGTCT
>CAZQWP010000217.1:0-2512 GCA_964597005.1 uncultured Methanosarcinales archaeon
GCCTCATTTTTTGGGGGGGTTGATATGCTCGAGGCACCCCTGGATTGCACATCTGGGTAGTAAGAAGGTTTAAAGGTGCCTCGTTTTCTTGGAGGTAGTACTGTTGGAGCACATACCGGATTTGGTGTGTGGTTGGATTGGGGGTCAATGCTCCAATATCATGGTTTGGACATACAGCCTACCAGCCCAGGAACTTTCTGTGGGCAATGGGTCGATATGGTCTTGAATAATATAAGGATACTTAGCAGAATTAAGGATAAATAGGTTAAAAATCGCTAATAAAACTTTTTTGTGGGTTCTAATTCTTAATAACTATTTATAGGAACTTAAAAAACTATTCTGAACTAAATATGAACTAATAATCTTGATTGGGGAGAGTATATCATTTATTTTTTTGTTTGATATGACAAATACAAGATAACGCAAAAAAGCACTCCCAAAAAGTAAAGAGAGTTATGAGTGACAGACAGCAGTTGATCTTCGCAGAAAAGATGACTAATCCTTTTTATCAACAAGAATGATGACATTTCCGCGTCCCCTCTTGAACTTCTCGATGGATCCTCTTTTCTCAAGGTCGAAGAGCATAAGGCTCACCTTTCCTTCAGAATACTTAAGACGTCCACGGAGTTCTTTTTGTGTCATCCTTCCATCATGGGATCTAATAATATCCAGTATTTCCTGAAGGTCATCAGGAAGCGGTTCTTCTCCTTCTTTTTCTCTTTCTTCTACTTCTTGGATCCCAGTTTCCACTACAACTTCATCTGCTACTATCTCATCTGCTACTATCTCATCTGCTACCATCTCATCTGCTACCATCTCATCTGCTACCATCTCATCTGTTACTATCTCATCAATTACTTCAGGGGTCTCCTTCTCAGGCTGTAGCATGTAAGACGTTGGCTTTATTGGATGTTTTTCTTCCTTAGAGGAAACGGTCTTAATTTTTTCAATGTGGAGTTTCTGGAAGTACATGAAAGCATGGAAAAGCACAGTTATTGCAATAATTGCAAGAATAAGGTAACCTAAAACCTGTAACCCTGATTTTTCAGGAGTGCCGTTCCCGCCAACCGTATCGTTTCCCACCTGGTTTTCAGAATATGACAGTTCTTCGGGATACGAAGGCAGAAGTAACAGGTCAAGGACGTAATTACCTTCACCTGTGATCTGAACCGTCTCCTCGGTTGAATGGGTGAGTTCACTATCCTGATAGTAACTTGCCTTTATGAGATAAACACCTGGCAACAGCTCAAAAGAATACACCCCATACTTTGCCACTATGGACTGCAAAGGAGTGGAATTCACCTCAACTACAGCATTATCAAGAGGTTCAAACGTGTTCCATTCATACACGATCCCATGAAGTATGGCAATCTCGTTTGCGCCTGCTGCACTTGATAGCAGAAGTATTATTGCAATGCAACTATAAAAAACGGTTTTCATATCAAGGAAACATAACCTTTTTTGGAATAAAACTATTACTTATTATGATCTTCGTACACCGGAATTCACATCCTTCATATCAGCAAGGTCTTGATAGAAAGTCCCATTTCCAAAAAAAGCGACTTCTCCATGACCGTCTGCCGTAAGGGATACATTCGTTGCACTGACCACCATTAACATTCCAGGACTTGAAATGTCCACACCTGCATTTTCTACAGTATAGGATACTGAATTCCACCTATCTGGAATAACCTCTAAACTGTAATTACCTTCAATAACCACTTTAGTATTACCTCCATAATCGGTCAGATATATCAACCCATCTGAAACAAACATATTAATGTTAAGTGCCCCTGACAGCACCACTCTACCGCTACCCTCCACAAATATCTTTCCGGTGCCATCCAGCTTTTCATGCTGTGGTACAAAGCTCAAGTACTCATTGAATATCTGCTTCAATACCTCGTTAGCCATGAAGATGCTACTTGCTGCCCCATGCAGGTTCTTTTCCCTGTCACTGTCAGTCTCTGCTTCATCTGCCAGCTTCTTGTATGTTCTGGCATTTCCGATTAACTGCCTGTATTCTTCAAGCAGTCTCTCAATTTCGGCAGTATCTTTACCTTCTTCTTTTAGCCGTGAAATATCCATTTCAAGATGCTGGGAAGCAGTCTCTGATTTTGCCAGATATTCATCTATGAATTTTTCAACAGTTGGGTGGAAATCAGGGGCTTTTGGATGAGCAGTAGCTGAAGAAGTAAAATGTTGAAATCCCGGAAAAATGAAATTTGGAACATGGGAGTGCCTATCAAATATTTCAGTAACGTTTTCATTCCGGTTATTTTCAACAGGTATTTTTTCAATGCAACCTGAAATTACCAGCATTGAAACCAGTATCGAAAATAATAGGAAATACCTGAATTTCATGATATATCACACTTTTTTTTTGAACATGCGAACAATGTCTGCAAATGCAGAACCTTTTTAGCATTAAGCAAGTATGTTGCCAGTATTATTACATGAATGCTAAGGTAAAATATAAACATACTGACCCCATGGTAGCATTTTCATGAAT
>CAZQWP010000218.1:0-2505 GCA_964597005.1 uncultured Methanosarcinales archaeon
AGCACAATGGCAATTCATGATATAGCTTACTTGTCGCGCTAACCGATCACGCATGTAATTTAATTGAAGCAGAACCAATATCTGATATCTGGGCTGTTTCAGACACATCTTTAAGCGAAATCGTTAAATCATTACACCAATATTAGGAATTGCGCTCGCTGCCGCCGTGGCTTAGCCCGGTATAGCGGCTGATTCGTAATCAGCAGGTCGAGGGTTCGAATCCCTCCGGCGGCTTAAATTCCTTTATAACTCTTTATGATTGCCTTTCCCACCCAACAGCAATACAACGAATGAAAAACAATTATCTCAGAACTCGTTCAATTTTAGCTGCTTCTGTTTGCATTTTTCACCCGGTATCTCCACCGGATACACGCCAGTCAGGCATCCTAGACAAAGGTTATCTTTGTCGATGCCGATGGCTTTAACAAGTCCGTCTATGCTCAGGTACCCAAGCGAATCTGCATTGATGACCGCTTCGACACCCGCTATGGTTTTATGCGCTGCTATCAATTCATCCCGTGTTGGCATATCAATCCCGAGATAGCACGGTGCAATTATCGGGGGGCTTCCAATTCGCGCATGCACCTCCAGTGCCCCAGCACTCCGCACCATGTCAATGATCCTTCTGGACGTCGTTCCGCGTACTATGCTATCGTCAATAAGAATGACCCTTTTGTCGCTGATGTTCTCAAAAATGGTATTCATCTTGAGCCGTACTGCCGTTTCACGCATTGATTGCCCGGGCATTATAAACGTACGACCAATATAACGATTTTTCATCAATCCTTCATGATACTTTATTCCGGACTCGTTGGAATAACCAATTGCCGACGTAATTCCTGAATCAGGCACAGGTGAAACAATATCCGCATCAATGGTATGTTCACGTGCGAGTTCCTCGCCTATTCGTTCACGTACCCTATAGACAAGTTGACCATCGATTATTGAATCGGGTCTTGCAAAATAAATATACTCAAAAACGCAATGTGCTGCATTTTTCTCTTTAGAGGTCTGGTAACTTTCTATCTCACCGTCTCTGAAAACCAGTATCTCACCCGGCTCGACATCTCTTATGAGCTTTCCATTTAGGGTGTCAACTGCAACGCTTTCAGATGCGACCACATAGCCACCATCGATCTTTCCAAGGCAGAGCGGTTTAAAACCAAGCGAATCCCTGACACCTATCAGAAGATCGTCGATCAAAACTGTAAGAGAATAGGAACCTACAAGCCTGCGCATCACGGCCCGGATGGAATCGATCGGGTCGTGTTTTAGAAGTTCCATTACAAGTAAGTGTGTAATGACCTCAGTATCCGAATTGGTCACAAAAATATGACCCTCTGATTCCAGCTCATCCCGAAGGTCCTTGCTATTTACAAGATCCCCATTATGTGCAATTGAGATGGTTCCGCCTTTGAAATTCAGGACAAGTGGCTGACAATTTTCTATTCCTGAACCACCCGTCGTCGAGTAACGAACATGCCCGATCCCAACATTGCCCTTCAAATTATTAATGTCATGTTTGGCATATACTTCCGGCACAAGGCCCATGCCTTTTATGGAATGTGGCATATTGCCATCATGAACAGTTATGCCAGTTGATTCCTGTCCCCTGTGCTGTAGTGCATAAAGTGCATAGTATATTTGAAGCGCTGCAGAATTTGGTTGTGACTCAGAATTGTGCATCACAACCCCCACAACACCGCATTCTTCGTGCATATTATACCTTGAGTGCGGGAAATGTTGACTTTAGATCAATATTTGCACTTTGCTTGCCACTTGTAACTTCTCATGCGTTTGGTTTTTCCAAACCCGCACGCTGTGCATTGTTTGGTATGAATATTGAGAGAAACGCTTCCACAACGTCTGCATTTTACGTGTGTCCGTTTCTGCTTCTTACCCATTGAAGGAGTACCTTTTGACATCTCTTATCACCATTTTTTATAATTATGTTATTTGCTTTCAATGTATTATTGAATCGTTTTTCTAATATCAATCCCTAGATGCATTTATTACATTATTAAGGAGATACATAAACCACGTTGTCTCCCCGTATGACAACACTGCCTAATTTGCGTACGGTTTCTCCGTTATTCAATTCCTCAGCATTGTCGAGCACCAGGTTCATATGCACGTCGTAACCCTGTAGCTGGCCTCTAAACTCACGTGCACCTTTTAATCGCACAATAACAGGTGTATCTAATGCATTGTTCAGTATATCCAGAGGTCTGTTTCCCATAGTCGCTCATCCATATTTTGATAAATGTTCAGATTCTTTCCGTAAGATGAAAATTCAAATTGTTGAGTTAATAGGTTTGTACTTATTTTAATGCACCAAAGTTGTAAATACAATATTTAAACCTATCGAAGAGAAAGTGATATTATTGCTATTTACAACAAGAATACTAGTGGGATTCTGGTATTTCTAACTATCTCTGACCATTTATATCTGTAGTATCCCGAAATTATTTCGCCAAAATTATTCACATGGGCCACACTCTGATC
>CAZQWP010000219.1:0-2460 GCA_964597005.1 uncultured Methanosarcinales archaeon
TGATGAAAATTCAACGAAAAATTGAAATTTTTAGATATCTTTGAAAGTCAAGTCTAACTTTTCGTAGGAATTGTGAATTGGGGAATTTTAAACCGCCGAAAATGGGTAATT
Organism: uncultured Methanosarcinales archaeon; assembly: GCA_964597005.1. GTDB lineage: Archaea > Halobacteriota > Methanosarcinia > Methanosarcinales > Methanosarcinaceae > JAFGQV01. Next base: position 112 of record CAZQWP010000219.1, read on the forward strand.
ATTCACCGCCGATGACACTGTAGTTGGGATGATTTTTTATTGTTCAATTGTGCTGTATAAAATAGGACCATGCGTGATCGGTTAAGTGATGAATCGTGATAAATCAACTGTTTTTTGTAAATTATTGATTGAAAATATAATTTCATATTCAAGGCTATAACAATTGATTTTTAATAGTTAGTGAAAAAGCATTTGATTCAATTTGTTCAAAAATGACATGCTAACAAGGGAAAAATCACCTTAACCGATCACCAATGAAAATAGGACATTGCTGATATTTATTGTACTTTGACCATGCGGTTTTCAGGAAACTGCCTGCTGCATTTTATAGATACTGGTGTTTCATTGGTGATCGGTTATGAATTTTTATTGGCTTGTTGCTACTTTTTTGGACAAAAGCAACTCGGTGAACATTTGCAATTAAATAAACCAGTTTCTTTATGTAGTCGATTTATTTATCAACATATTTTTTAATAGGTTGCCTGGATGTATGCCATATGTCATGATTCATCCCTTAAACGATCACGTATGACTGGTGTTTCAGTGGAAACGTTAATATTGTATGGGTTAATTTTGTGGCTCTTATATTATTCAAAATTGAAAGACTTTGAAGGATGACCATGCACTGGCGAGAAAAAGATATACTTGCAGCAATGCAAGAAGAAAAAAAGACAACCAGCGAGATAGTAAGCAGGGTAACCATGTGTAAGGCCACTGCTCTTAAGTATCTGGAAATTCTGCAAGAAAAGGGTTTGGTGGACTGCGAAATGATTGGTCCCACAAAGATCTGGTTTCTAAAAAATGGCAGTGAAAAGCAAGAGAAGAAGATCAAAGTACTGGTCGTCGATGATGATGAGAACGTAATTACTATTATCCGGGATTTTCTTGAACCTTACCCATTTGAAGTTTTTGATGCCACAAATGGAAAAGAAGCGATTGGCATGGCTTTTACTAAATCGCCTGATGTCATTGTTCTGGATATAATGATGCCCCATATGAATGGTTACATGGTTTGCGAGGAATTAAAAAAACATGACCATACAAAAGACATTCCTGTAATAATATTGTCTGCTAAAACCAGTGTGGAGGATAAACTCAAGGTAATGGAAATGGGCATAAACGATTATATCGGAAAGCCTTTTGACCCAAGAGAACTGGAAGCAAGAATAAAAATGGTCCTGAAGCAAACTTCCTGATTCCTGCTATTTTTGTTAATTGACGATTTGCTTTTTTTAGTGGGCATTCTTTAAGAACACCCACCAAAAAGAATAAATAAGAGCCCCCGCACTCGTGTGTCCCAACCCGCTCGACTTTTTCAGTACTAAATGGTAAAACATTCATTGGTGTAATTATATTTAAATTTATCTAAACAAGTCGTGCATTTTTAAACGATTCGCTAAAGTGGTTGCAGATGGTTCTTCAACTCCTCCTTTTTTGAAAAAACACAACTACTGACAGGGAAATTTCAGTTTATCAAAAAACTGATAATTGTCAATTATCCCGTACTGTGGATGATTTAAAATCTTTTTTTGGGGCAGATGTCTGATAGAAAATTCAACAAACGAATAACTTCAGTTAGTTTGTGCAGCTAAGAAGAGATAATAACCTAAGATAGGTTCATATGACCCTTTAGTCTCCTTGGATATTGATTTTTAATATTAATCTTCATCAGATTTCTTCTCTGTTTCATGAGATTTTATAATCTCAATATATTCTTTCACCACATATCCTGGAAGACCGGTGAAAAACGATATCTCCCATTCACTGTAGCCATTATTATATAACTTTTCAACACGCGTTCCATCTTTTATGTATCTATAGACAGAATCGGTTGCATGATCTATAAGACGAGCATTTTCAGAGGTAGGTACCTTTTTTTGTAATTATGGAAAGCTAGCCTTTTATGAGTTAGTGTCTTTCCTAGATCCATCTCAGTTCCTGCTCTTGGTACAACCGTATTTGTTCTTTTTTCGTAATCAGTAACGTAGTTGGATATCATAGTTCCAGATACTCTTAACAAGATCGATACATCCGCGGTAATCTGAGCAAAATTAAAACCTTCAATCAGACGAAGGCGAAACATTTGTTCCTTTGACATCCCCGCTGTTGTAACGTATAAATCGTTCATATTGACACCACTATTACTATTTATGTCGTGAAGTCATATGAACCAATAGAAGTTTGACAGTTTTCACTCCCTTGTGAAGAGAATTTCTTCTCTTTCATTCTAAAATCAGCGTTTTTATCGCATTAAAAGGTAGTGTCCCTATTTTGCTGTAACTTTATCCTGTACTTCACTAAGCTTAGTCTTTCATCGATAAATATCTATTTCCCGTCATCCAATTTTCA
>CAZQWP010000220.1:0-2440 GCA_964597005.1 uncultured Methanosarcinales archaeon
CATCAAAGTGCCAAAGATTAAAGGTGAAACCACACGTTGTATGCTGATCGAGCTGGAACTTCTTGACTATTCCGCAAAAATTGCTTCTGATGCGCAGTGTCTTTACCTGCCTCTTATTAGAGTTCCAGAGACTACGGAATTTGAGCAGCTTCCAGAAGGTGTGGAAATTACTGAGTTCGATTTCAAGGCACAGCAAAAAAAGTCGACACTTGAAGACCTGTTAGATTTCACGCCACATTATGAGGTTATAGGGGATATTGCACTTATCGAAACCGATGAGATGGAGGCTGAAAAGATTGCCGATGCGCTGCTTAAAGTTCACCCCCACCTTACCACAGTGCTTGGTGCTACCACACCTGTTACAGGAGAATACCGGATCAGGGAATTCAGGCTGATTGCCGGGGAAGAGACGACAGAGACCATCCACCGGGAACATGGGTGTAGATATGCAGTAGATCTTGCAAAAGTCTATTTTACACCACGTCTTGGCACAGAACGTTTCCGGGTACTTTCCCGGATAAAACCCGGTGGAGTGATTGTGGACATGTTTGCAGGTGTTGGTCCATATAGTATATTGATTGCGAAAAAGGCAAAACCTAAAAAGGTGATTGCGATCGATAAGAACCCTGATGCGATCCGTCTTCTGCGAAGGAACATCGATATGAATTCGGCTGACAATGTTGAGGCCATTGAGGGGGATGCAAATGAAGAAGCTCAGAGGTTTGCAGGCATTGCAGACCATGTGATCATGAACCTGCCGCACAGCGCGCACGAGTTCCTGGATGCTGCGGTCAGCCTGGTAAGAAATGGAGGAATCATCCATTATTACGGGATTACGCCAGAGGATGATCTTTATGACAGTTATTTAGGGCTTATCAGGGATGCTGCCGCACGTGTGAGTCGGGTGGTCGATGTTGTTGAGAAGCGTATTGTGAGGTCGTATGCTCCTCATCAATATAATGTATGTATTGAGGTTCTTGTGGAGTGACAGGTTAAAAAATGATAAAGTTCTGACTACACATAAATTATAACTCAAAGAGACTACATTAAACAACTATTTTAATAACCATGAGCATGGTGCCCACAAAATGAAAACAACAATTCCCATATCCCTCAAAACCACAGTTCTTGGAAAGATCAAACCAACCGCAGAAGAGCGAAAGCATCTTTCAGGCATCGTTAGTTACCTAATGGAAAAAATTGATACAACTGCATCAGAACTGGGTATACCCGATGTTTCTGCCAGGTTGGTAGGCTCGGCTGCAAGGGGAACATGGGTATCTGGTACCCATGACCTCGATCTGTTCATCACGTTCCCGGAACATACAAGCAGGGAAGAACTGGAAAAGTTCGGCCTGTCAATTGCAAGAGCGATCGCAAAGGAAGCTGATAAATGGGAAGAGCGGTATGCAGAACATCCTTATATCAGTATGAGGTTCAGGGGTTTCGATGTCGATCTTGTGCCGTGTTTCAGGGTCGCTTCAGCCGCCAGTATCAAATCTGCAGTTGACCGCACACCTTTTCACAACGAGTTCATAAAACATAACATCGCGGGACTAGAGGATGAAGTGCTTCTGCTAAAGCAGTTCATGCGTGCAGGAGGTGTCTACGGTTCAGAGCTCAGGACCCATGGATTTTCAGGTTATCTCACAGAACTTCTGGTTATACATTCCGGATCATTTGAAAACGTACTGAGTGCTGGTTGCGACTGGCATCCTGGTCTTGTGGTCGACCTTAAAGGTCACAGTATATTGAAGCACAGCGACCCTCTTGTTGTGATAGACCCCACTGACCCAAAGCGAAATGTTGCTGCAGCTCTTTCAATTGACAAATTCAGCAGGTTCATAGATACATGCCGAAGCTTTTTCGAAGATCCGGCAATGGAACTCTTTTTCCCACCACATGTTGATCCACTAACTGATTTTGAGATTCTGGAAAGGATAGATCTTCGAAAAAGTGCCATTATTGCAGTGGTGTTCAAAACACCCGATGTTGTGGATGATGTGCTTTATCCGCAATTGTATAAAATGGAGCAGTCAATAGCTGCATTGCTTGAGCAGTACGATTTCACAGTATTTAAGACTGGATCATGGGCAGGGAAATATACGGTCGTCCTGCTGGAACTTGAATCCTCAATAATGCCAGATGTCAAGAAACATGTTGGTCCTCCTGTATGGATGCGTAAACACGCCGAAGCCTTCAAATCAAAATACGAAGGTTCAGAAGATGTTTTTTCAATGTATATTGAGAATGGCAAGTACGTGGTTGATATCAAGCGCAAATACACGTATGTAGGAACATTGCTAAGATCAAGGCTTTCAACATGTTCACTTGGAAAACAGCTTACTTCCAGTGTAACAGAGGGACTTGAAGTACTTGAAGGTGCAGAGATATGTGGGATAACTGACTCGGCTTTCCGCGTTTTTTTGAGGGGATTGAT
>CAZQWP010000221.1:0-2434 GCA_964597005.1 uncultured Methanosarcinales archaeon
GTTGTTTTCCACAAGAACAGCATGTTTTTGACGTATAACTCTCATCAATTTTTATTACTTTTTTACCTGCAAATTCAGATTTGTAGGTCAAAAATTCGATGAAACGAGATAAATATCCATGATTTTGAGTAGAACGATTCAGAGCCTTCATTTTAGATTTACCCATGTTCTTAACATTAAGGTCGCCTACAATAATTGTATTGGATTTAGTGTTCTCAATCATTGTTTTAGATAATTTATGTTGATAACACTGAGCATGAGACCCAAGAATGGTTCAGGTCAATGAAAGTGAAAAGACTTGGTCATTCATTCATTCCGGCTGAGGTCGTAGTGCCGGTGGACAAGATCGATACCATGTTCATGGAGATCAATAAGAAGATAGGTCTTCCCGTACTGGTAGAAGGGATGATAACAAAGGGCAATGAAGCTGTAATGCTCTGCTTCATGCCACACTCTAAAAAGTCGTTCAAGTACAACTTTGCTTTCCCGCTTGCCCTTAGCATTGTGAAGATAGCGGAGCAAAATGGTGGAAGGATATATGCTTCAGGTCTTTACTTTGCAAAGCAGGCAGGAAATGTATACAAGGGCCGTCTGCCTCTGATACAGGAATTCAAGAAGCAGGTGAATCCTGATGACATTATGAACCCTGAGACACTGACCGGCAAGTCGATGCTCAAGACCGGGCTTTCCTTTGCGAAGATGTTCGAACCTATGGCACGCCTGATGGGTAATATGTCAGGGGTCAGCAGTAAGGAGTTCAGGGACGAGAAGGGATTGCCTGGTGATATAATTTCCCATGCAGACACATGCGCACAGTGTGGTTATTGTGTCAATGAGTGTGACCAGTACTACGGACGTGGATGGGAATCACAGTCATCACGCGGAAAGTGGTTCTTCATCAAGGAATACCTTGCCGGGAAGATGGAACTTGACCAGGAACAAGTGGATACTTTCCTCGCGTGTACCACCTGTGAGATGTGTGACTATTACTGCCAGCTTGACTTGCCGATCGAGCGCTCATGGATGACACTCAGAGAGAACTTCGTCCAGAAGAGAGGTATAATGACAATAGCTCCGTTCGAGATAATGGCTCAGAGCCTTGATAAGGAAAGGAACATCTGGTCAAATTACAGGGTCGACAGGGACAAGTGGCTGCCTGATGACATCAGGGCGAAGATAAAGGATAAGGCGGAGATTGCCTACTTTGCCGGATGTACCGCATCCTTTGTGGAAAAAGACGTTGCAGAGGGTACGGTCCGACTGCTGGATGATGCAGATATAGAGTTCACATATCTCGGTGACAAGGAGGCATGTTGTGGCATTCCGATGCTGGTCACCGGAAAGTGGGATGTGTTCGAGAGGATCCTTAAAATGAACATTGCCAACATGCAGAAGGCGGGTGTAAAGACCGTTGTCACATCATGTCCTGCCTGCCTGCTTATGTGGAGGACGATATATCCGCAGTGGGCTGAGAAGCTTGGAATGGAATTTGACATCGAGGCAAAGCACTATTCAGAAGTGCTCATGTATAAGCTAGATGTTCTGAAGCCAAAGTTCAAGGTCCCGCTGAACAAGACCGTTGCATGGCACGATTCCTGTCACATAGGCAAGGCGGGTGCGGGAGTGTATGACGCTCCAAGAGAGTTGCTGAAAGCCATCCCGAAAGTGGAGTTTAAGGAGATGAAACACAACCGTGAGAAAGCACTATGCTGTGGTTCCGTTGTAACGCTTATCGATGAGCCCAGAGTGGCAGGAAAGATCGGTAATGTCCGTTTGCAGGAGGCTGTGGACTAGAATGCTGACATCATGGCTGCACTCTGCTCGTGCTGCCTTGTGCAGTTCAGGATCGCTGCAAAGGAGAACAATGTGGACATTAAGATAGAGGACTTTGGTGCACTTGCCGCACGCAGTCTTGGTTATAACCTGCCGGATACGACAAATGATGCTCTTGTTGCATGGGCGACCTTCGACAAGATGATGGAACCGGAGAACATGGCCGAGGATGATGCCACTGCTCATGCCATCACTGATGCCAAAGGTCATGCCGAAGATGCTCAAGGCTGTTGAGAAGAGGGTTCAGATGCCTGATTATATGATCGAGCAGATGCCAGACCTGATGCCAGCTGCAATGGAGAATCTTATGCCAAACATGCTTCCGCAAATAGCACCATTGCTAACACCGAAGATGATCGAGTATATCAAGACACACTGAATAGAACAGAGAACATTGTTTATACCAGATTTCTATTATGATGTAGTGTTTCATCAAACTCCCACATCATTTTTCTGCGGAACTTCCTTTAATCTTCTTCCTTTCTGCCGTCTCAAAGGAATCATAGCTATTGATTCTAGTTCTTCCCTTGCTAGAGAATGAATCTCTTCCATGGGTGATCGGTTAAGGTGATTTTTCCCTTGTTAGCACATCGTTTTTGAA
>CAZQWP010000222.1:0-2430 GCA_964597005.1 uncultured Methanosarcinales archaeon
ATAGTTCAGAATTCTTCTGAATCCAAGCAAAATTAGAAGTTAATCTAAATTCTCAATAATATTTCCTTTAGTCCACAAATTCCAGCAGTGAGGTCTGACCTTCGCTTTTCCGGAGGTTTGCTACGCGAACACCAATACGGCGCAGTTTACCTGAGTCCTCGTTCAGAAATGCAGTAAACATTTCCCTAGCTGTCTCGCGCAGGATATTGCTATCGGTTGCCGGGTGGTTCAGAGTTCGGCTTTTTGTACGTGTCTTGAAATCCGGGGTTATGGCAGTGACAGTGACCGACCTGTAGGAAACCTTTCTGGTATTGAGTTTGCCCATCACGTCATCCACGAGTTTGTCCAGTTCAGGGAATATCAGATCAGTATCCCGGGTGTTCTGGGACAGCGTTGTCATGCGTCCAATCTGGTCAGAACCGCCTCGCTCTTTAACAGGTGAATCATCGATACCGTTGGCAGCTTTCTTCAGCCATGTGCCTTTACTTTTTCCAAAGACTGTGATCAGGTCAACAGCATCGTGAACTGCAAGCTGTTCGATTGTCTCGATTCCCGTCTTTTGAAGCCGTTCTTCCGTCACTTTGCCGATGCCCCAGAGCTTCGTAAGTTTCAGGGGTTTTAAGAAATTGCCCACTTCATCCGGTCTTATGACGGTGATACCATCAGGTTTCCTGACAGAGGATGCCATCTTGGCGATCAGCTTGTTCGGACCGATTCCCACCGAGCAGGTAATGCCTGCCTGTTCCCTGATCTCATTTTTCATTTGCATACCAGTGACACGTGCCTGCTCAAAGTCGCCCCCTGATGTGCGGCTAACGTCAACAAACGCCTCATCTATGCTGATCTGCTCAAAGGATTCGCTGCTGTCGGCATATCCCCTTACTATCTCCATTATACTGTCAGATACAGACCTGTAGAACTCCTTCCGTACAGGAAGAAAAACAGCATCAGGGTTTATTGCCTTTGCATGGGAACACGGCATAGCTGAGTGTATCCCGTCCTCCCGGGCTACATAATTACAGGTGCTCACTGAACCGCTGGCTTCGCCACGTCCTGAGTACATGCACACAACAACGGCTTTCCCCCGAAGCGAAGGATTCTCCCGCTCCTCGATCGCAGCATAGAAGTAATCCATGTCAACATGGATGATCACACGTTCCATTATGATATGAATTCGTGGCAGTGTTTGTATACTTATCCTTCTGCCTGGTTCCAAGACTTAGCTGTCGTCTGCCTGCTCGATAGCCACATCCCCACCGTCTATGTCATCCGTTTTCTCATCGATCGGCTCACCGGGTTCACTGTTTCCCGCAAGATTTACCCGTGTCCTGTACGCAGCTAGCAGGAATCCATACAGGCTGGGTCCTAGGATAATCCCAATAGGTCCGATCACGAAAAGCGGTGCAGTAAAGGATAGAAGGGTAATTACCGGATGTATGGATGCACCTTTCATGGCAAGACGGGGACGTATGAGATTGGAGGGGATCACATCAAGGAACAAGGTCCCGAATATAATCAAAAGTACGGCTGTTGTATAGTCAGAGACCAGCAAGTAATAAAGTGCTATTGAATAGTATACGGTTCCGGGTCCCATTATGGGAAGCAGTGCAAAGATAGCTGTGACCATACCCCATGCAATCGGATATGGAACCTCGAGTGCAAAAAAACCGGCTACAGCAATTACTCCTGTCAGGATGCAAGTGATGAAGTATACATTAAAGAGGCTGTTGTAAATAACGTTTAGTTCGTTCAGGAAGTGCTGGATGATCTTTTTTTCAGGCAGCAGGTCAAGAGCGGCATCAATGCCCCTTTTGCCATCCATTAGCAGGTAGTATGTGAGCATTATGGCTACAGCGATGCTGACAAGATATATGGGGATGTTCGAAGCAAATCCGGAGACCACACCAGCAGCTTTCGGGATCAACCAGCTTGCCGGAGCAGAAATGAGACTGCTTATCTGTTCTGTGTAGTTAGATGCTCCCGCGGGCAGGTAGATGTGGATACGATTGACGATGGTATCAAAAAACGCATTCAGTTCCAGATATATCTCATCCGATGATTCCGAGAGCCTTGATACCTCGGTTACCAGCGGATCAATGATGGCGATCACAAACACCCCTAAAGCAAGAAAAACCATCAATATAGACAGAAATGCCGATACCTGCTTATTTTTGGTAATGCGCAGGAAATACGAATAGGTAGGGTTGAGCATATAGGCAAAAAAGATGCTTAAAAGGATTATGCTCAGAAATTGCTTTGTGATGTATATGACTGCAATGGTTACAAGAATGATGGTTGCTTCAGCAATCTTCTTGAAACGGCCATCGTATTCCATGCTATATATAATTTGTTCAATTGTTATATATATTTACGTATGGGATCGGATGAATTTGGTTTTTAGGATTACAATTCAAATCTGAAGTTGTTACA
>CAZQWP010000223.1:0-2406 GCA_964597005.1 uncultured Methanosarcinales archaeon
ACAACTTGTAGTTACTTGTAAGAATCTCCATGCGTAAGCGTGGAGTAGTTCAATTACCTTCACAGCATAACACCTGATGTCTAATATGAAGTCCGGATTCCATATCAAACAGGAAATACGGGTGCTTGGGATAGACGATTCAGCACTCATCAGTGACACCATAATGATAGTGGGTGCCTTCTTCCGTGGTGGCAATTGGCTCGACGGGGTTATGCGCTCAGAGATCACGCGTGATGGGATGGATGGGACGGATGTTATTTCCGAGATGGTGAAAGCCAGCAAACATTACGGACAGATACGCGTGATAATGCTCGATGGCATAACATACGGCGGCTTTAACCCAATTGATATTGTGCGCCTCTTTGAAGAAACGGGTGTCCCCGTTATTGTGGTGATGCGCTCCTGTCCGGATTTTGAAAAGATTGAGGCTGCAGTTAAGTACCTCTCACAGCCGGAGGAGAGACTGAGGATAATATACCGGGCAGGAAGGATTGTAAAAGTTGTTACGAAGGATGCATCAAATCCAGTTTACATCCAGTGGGCCGGGATCGACAAGAACGATGCGAGAAAAATCGTAAAACTAACTGCTACCAGAAGCAATGTCCCTGAGCCCATAAGGGTTGCCCACCTGATCGCCACCGGCATTATTTGTGGCGAATCGAGAGGGAAGGCGTAATCCTATCTACAATGTGGCAAATATTTTACTTGCACTTCTCAACCAGCTTCTGACCACCAGACATAAGCTCTTCAGCACGGCTTTTTGTCTTTGATTCTGCAAATATCCTGACAATCGGCTCTGTGCCTGAAGGGCGGATCAGGACCCATCCATCGTTGTACCAGATCTTAACACCATCTGTTGTATCCACCTTAACATCTTTTCCCAGAGAAATGTTTGCCTTTACGCATTCCATTGTAGAACTTAAGTCATTGCAGCGAACCTTCGTCTTGGCATTGAAGTATACAGGCACGGTTTTTGTAAGATCTGAAAGGGTAGTACCACCTGCCATTATCTCCAGCAGTTTTGAACATGCCATGGCTCCGTCACGGCAGTACTGGTGTTCCGGGAAGATCAGACCCCCGTTGCCCTCTCCTCCAAACACAGCGCCTGTTTCCATCATCTTGCGTGCAACGTTGATGGAACCTACCGCAGTCCAGATAAGTTCTACTCCAGCCTCGGTTGCTACATCCACCATGCGCTGGGATGTGCTTACTGGCGTTACAATAACTCCTTTTCTTCGAGAGAGTATATACTTCGCTATCATTGCAAGAAGTACTTCCTCGCCGATGAACTCGCCATTCTCATCAACGAACACGGCACGGTCTGCATCGCCATCCTGCGCGATTCCCATATCTGCACCACTGCTGCGGACAATGTCCACAAGTTCTGTCAGCACGTCCGGTGTCGGCTCAGGATTTCTCCAGGGGAACGTGCCATCGGTCTGTGCATTGATAGTTATTACCTTGCACCCGAGCCTTTGAAGCAAAAAAGGCAGGGTAACCGAACCTGCGCCACAGCCTGTGTCCACAACCACCGTGAACTGTTTCCTGCGAATACTTTCTGCATTCACTGCATTGATTATAGCCTGAATATAGTATTCGTTCACACTGTGGTCTGTCCGCAGGTCTCCAGTCTTGTCCCATGTTGAAGAAGCAAATTCCTTGGAATAGTATATCTTTTCCACTTCATTCTCCCCTTCCCGGGAGAATTCGCTGCCTTCTCCTGCTATTAACTTGATGCCGTTATATTCCCGTGGATTGTGGGATGCCGTGATCATTATCCCTGCATCCGCATGGTCTCGTACATAGTACTGGACCGCAGGTACCGGTGCAATCCCAACATCAATGACCGTGAGTCCCACTGAAAGTGCACCTGCGATTGATGCGGATTTCAGCATGTTTCCTGATATTCGCGTATCACGCCCGATTGCAATTGTTCCCTTTGAACCCATAAAAGTGCCAAGACTTTTTGCAATATCGATCGCAAGTTCAGGAGTGATGTATTCGTTCGCAATTCCCCGTATCCCATTTGTTCCAAATAATGCCATCTTATTTCACCGCTGTCCTTTTTCTTTCTTTAATAATGCCGTTACTCTGTTTTAGATTTTGCGGAAAGGATGTGTTACAGAAAAAAAAGTGTCTACCAGCTATTTAACAATGCGCATCCGGCAGGTTTTGTGTAGATTGTCTGATTTTTGCCTGACTTTTCACATAGATTGCCGACTTTCGTTCAAAGTCTGGAACATCGCCAAGCTTGGGATTGTGTAAGAGATTGGCGGATTTGGGGGTGGAAGGTATTGGTTATGAGGGGGAGAGGTTATGGTGACTTCACGAACTGTCGGGCTGGAAGCCCGAGCATCAAGTGGATGTTCAGGGGGTTTAGTTGTCTAGAATGTTTAACTTTTAGCT
>CAZQWP010000224.1:0-2399 GCA_964597005.1 uncultured Methanosarcinales archaeon
AACTGTTTATAGTTTTCGATCTGCCAGAGATTTTTGTCATCTGGGATGCACTGCAGCTCCAGAGCCCTCGGGAACTTCTCCTTTACAGAGGTGAGATAGTCTGCAGCATTCGTATCAGATTTCGTCCGGTTGGCTACCTGCGTCAGTATCAAGCGGTTGGTGAACTCCTGAGAAAGTGAATATTTCACACGGTTTTCCCTACCTTATCCAGCCTTTTTCAGCCGCAAGTAAGGGAAAATCTGGTCGAGTTCTAACTGGTACTTGCTTCCCATGTTCTTGCGTAGCTCCATCTAGGTCGTAAAGCAAACCGCTCCGCGACTTTTCAGATACCAACGTACCATAATGAACAGTGGCTTCTGGATAGCACGTCCAACAAACTCAAATGGCATGATTTCCAGCCGGTTTTCTTCTGCAATCACCTGAAGTAAGTTGTCGAAAGGTTTTTCTGACTCAGCCACGATGCGCAAATCACGGTCCAGCTTCTGGGAAAGCTGGCTGACGTAACGCGACGGAATCTAAGAATAGTAAAACCACTTCACTAACTTACGGATTTCAGCATCCTTCAGATGAGTTCCTTCGTTGTTAAAGCAATAGACGATTATTGGCACAAGGGCGTAGGGGGAATTGATCTCGTGGGTGTAATCGATGTAGGCATTGGTGCGCAGAAGGTTGACGATGTAATCAAGCACCTGATGGTCCAACCGCTCCCAAGCTGCTTGTAGCTTCTCCTTGTTCTCCTCATCGTGGAGCTTCCGCATATCCGAGCCCATGTGGTACAGGCAACCAAGTAGTACGTAGACAATGAAGTCGAGTTTGAACACGAATCCTTCCTTCTCCAGTGCTGCCAGATTTGACTTGAACCGATTGCGGACCTGCGACCAGTAGCCCGAAATCTGAGCGAGCGCGAGTTCAGCATCTGTGAGCCGCACTTTTGACCTATATTTTCCAATTCAAATTCCTGAGCAAAAAAAGCAAATTGGTTTCATTTAGCAAACCACCCTTTCGTTCTCAAACATATCTTAACCAGCATGAGCATCACCGGTACTTCTATGAGCACCCCCACAACCGTAGCAAGCGCAGCTCCGGATGAGAGACCGAACAGGATCGTTGATGTTGCGATCGCCACCTCGAAATGGTTAGATGCCCCAATCATTGCGGAAGGGGCAGCATCCTCATAAGTTAGACCCAGCACCTTAGAGAGCACATACCCCAGTAGGAAAATCAAGGTAGTCTGGATGAAAAGCGGGACTGCTATCCAGAGGATCGTAAGGGGTTGGGTAAGTATGACCTCTCCCTTGAAACTAAACAAAAGGACAAGGGTAATTAGAAGAGCTGTTATGGTTACAGGAGTCAATAAGTGGACGAAACGCGTATTGAACCATTCTTCACCCTTGGTCCTGATAATGAGTTTCCTGGAGAGGTAGCCCGAAAAAAGAGGTAATGCGACATATATCCCGATAGATAGAGCCAGTGCCTGCCAGGGTACAGGGAGTTTTCCCACGCCCAGCAGGAAACCACCAAGAGGTCCGTAAAGCAGAAGCATGGCAAGTGAGTTAATCGCGACCATCACAAGGGTATGGGCATCATTGCCCCGGGCAAGGTAGCCCCAGACAAGCACCATTGCAGTACATGGAGCAATTCCCAGCAGGATACAGCCAGCTAGGTAACTTCTCCACAGGGGGATCGCAAGCATCTTTACACCATCAACCAGTACCACCGTGGCCTCGCCATAGTTTTCGCCTACAGGCAGATCAAGTCCAAATGGCATCCTGACAATGTCCACAGCATCCGGTCCGATGAAGTTAAGGAAAAGCGTGCCAAGGAAAAAGACCGAGATGGCATACATCGTGAAAGGTTTGATCGCCCAGTTGATGAACAGGGTAAGACCTACAGGTTTGAAACTCTTGCCAGCCTTCAGCACGTCCCCAAAATCTATCTTTACCATGATGGGATACATCATGAAGAACAGGCAGATCGCGATGGGGATCGAAACTACCGGTGCATCGCCCACATATATTGCGAGACTGTCAAGATACAATGCAACATGCGGTGCAAATCTTCCAAGCAATATGCCGCCTATAATGCATAGAATAACCCACACTGTCAGGTACCTTTCAAAAAAACCAAGCCCTTTGGGTTCTTTGGTAATGCATACTTCTCCAGTCATTGTTCATCCACTCACAATAATTATGCCAAACTGTAATACTCTTATGCCATCTGGTTTTTAGTTGTTGATTGACCTTTTATATCCAACCAGGTATTTCAAATGCATTTGAAATGTCTCTGGAATCGTATATAAATTTTAGGTTTTTAGATTTGCCAAGGCACTTTTAATCTTAAAATCATTAGCTTGCAAGCCAACAACATTAGTACAGACATCCCGGATAGCACACGATTTT
>CAZQWP010000225.1:0-2366 GCA_964597005.1 uncultured Methanosarcinales archaeon
GGGGTCGGACAGGGAAGTGAGTTCGCTTCTTTCAATAAGCACTGTGCTCTCCACCGATTCAGTCTTAATGCGGCCGTTTATAATGAAAACTGACTGACTTTTTGTAATATCCGAGATGCTGCTCATAAGGTGGGCGCGCTTGATCATGGCATTGGTGTATTCGCTCACACCTGTTAGAATAGTATTTGAATCATCCTTGGACACCGCCTTAAACGGTGCCTGTGATGTCGGAAGCACATCATACCCCAATGTGTATATCAGGTTTAATATATTGTCACTTGGCGGCTTGCTGGTATATTCATCATGGCGATGAGGACCCTTTTCATCAAAAGAATGGAGGATATCGATTGCCTTTGCAAGCGCAATATCAAGCAGCTCTTCCATATGCAGCACAACATCTATGGATGCAGCCATTCCGCCTTCTTCGTATTTACTGATGGTCCGTCTGGATACTCCAAGTTCAGATGCAAGGGCACCAAGTGAGAGGGACATTTTCCTCCTTGCGGTCTTTAATACATTACCATCAATCGAAACATATAACCCGCCCGGTGCAGCCGTCACAAGTGGTGGTACGCCTTCAACAAAATAATCATGTATTGTCTGGACATTAAATGCAGGTATGTCATAACGCATGTACACTACGCTGTCCTCAAGCATTTGGTCTCGTGTCTTGGCACCCACGAGAATCACCGAACCACTGAGATATTTTGCAAGGGATCTCATCTCCCTGGCAGTGTCTTCATTCAGGCCGTCAATATTATAAAGTACCTTGCAGAATAAGAGGATCTCACCCTGCCTTGCAGCAATGTCAAAGCTGCGTGGCCTGATATTACATCGTTCAGATACTACGAAGCCTGCACGGTTTAATACATCAACTATTTGAGGTATTAGTATCTCTTTTGTCATGACAAATTAATTATCTATTTGCACATCTATATATAATTGTCCATCAAAACAAAAACAGCAAATAATGGAAAAAAATGATTATCGGAATTGATGATACGGATTCTAGAGAGGGAATGTGTACCACTTACCTTGGTGCAGTCCTGTTAGATGAACTCACTGTTTATGGAACGGTTATAGGGTATCCCCTATTGATCCGCTTAAACCCCACAGTTCCATATAAAACACGCGGCAACGCATCGATTGCCATACAGCTTAAGACCAAACATCCAGAAAAGGTCATGGAACATGTCATTTCAAGAATTCAGTCCCTTGCGCAAATGCAGAGTGAGACAACTAATCCGGGAGTAGTGTTCGTACTTGGTCAGGATGATGAGCGTATAAAAAATGAACTGGGCGATTTTTTAATTCATGCTGTGCAGGATGTGATCTCCATTGAGACTGCAAAGAACCTGATATCTGAACTTGAGCTCCCTGCAAAGGGTTTTAAGAACGGGCGCGGTCTGATCGGAGCACTTGCAGCGTGTGGAGCCATGCTAAATGAAGGCTGGGACCATACGTACGAGTATATCGCATACCGGCAGAGCAAAGTATGGGGAACTTCACGGCATGTGGATGAGGAGAGCATACATGAAGCTGATCTTGCCACCTATCCTAATACATGGGACACTGTTGACCGCATAAACGGTCTGATCGTGTGTGTCCCGCATTCTCCTGATCCGGTTCTCTACGGTATCCGGGGAAGAACTTTACAGGATGTGACTTCTGCTGCCCGAATGGTAAAGTCCGAACCAGTCGAACGCTCTGTTATTTACAGGACAAACCAGGGGACGGATATGCACCTGATACCTGTTAAGGGCATTGCAGATATTAAGGAAATGCATTCCTATATCATTGAAGGAACAGTGGCAGGTCTGACTCGGACAATTAAAGGCGGGCACGTTATTTTCCCAATCTGCGATGATGCTGGTGTGCATATCGACTGTGCCGCATATGAACCAACAAAAAACTTTAGGACACTGGTTCGCAGGCTTATTGTGAATGACCGTATTGTTGTGTCGGGAAGCGTAACCACTCAGACGCTGAATATCGAAAAGCTAGAGGTCAGGTCCCTTGCGCCAAAATATGAGATTCGAAATCCGGCGTGCCCATCCTGCGGAAAGCGCATGAAATCTGCAGGACATGGTCAGGGATACAGATGCAAACTATGCGGCACCACGTCAGATTCGACCGTGAGGATTGGGATACCCAGAAATCTTGAGGTTGGAGTTTATGAAGTCCCCCCCTGTGCAAGGCGTCATCTGGCAAAACCTCTTGTAAGGGTCAAAAGGGACGACTGCCAGGTTTTCCCGGCAAGATAAATGTAAATTTATGTTGGCTTTAACTTTTAGCCTAGAAGTCCCCTTTCAGTCCCCTTTCGTAAGATGGGGGATGAAAGGCGTACTATCCGCATACAACATTGA
>CAZQWP010000226.1:0-2353 GCA_964597005.1 uncultured Methanosarcinales archaeon
GGAACCATTTTGTATATTAAAAACCTTATCTTTTCCGCCACATACAAATAACATCGAGTAAAACGTATTCTTCAAGTGACCACAATGAACAGTGTAATCAGAGGAAAAGTATGGATTTTCGGAGATGACGTCGACACAGATGTCATAATCCCGGGCAAGTATCTAAGGACAACTGATATGCAGGAGTTCGCAGACCATGCCATGGAGGGCATTGATCCGGAATTCTCGAAAAAGGTACAGAAAGGTGACATTATAGTTGGAGGAAACAATTTCGGATGCGGTTCATCAAGAGAACAGGCTCCCCTTGCATTGAAATACGCAGGTGTTGCCTGTGTTGTGGCAAAATCCTTTGGGCGCATATTTTTCCGAAATGCGATCAATGTGGGTCTTCCGCTCATGGAGGCTGATGTTACATGCAACGAAGGGGATACTGTGAAGATCGACCTGCTTCAAGGGATCGTTAAAGTAAATGATACAACCTTCAAAGGCAACAAATTGCCGGATTTCCTGTTCGATATACTCACGGCTGGCGGTCTTGTAGCACACAGGAAAGCCAATCAAAAACAGTAAGGATCACAGCAAACAACGCCATAGAAAACACATGACCATGATATTTCCTGATGAGTACAAGTACGTTGGTGTGACTACCATCCATCCGGATGAAGCAAAGGACAACACCATCTATTTCTTAACTGAATATATGCTGGTTGAGCAGGAGAAAAAAAGCAGCACCACGGAATATTCGCTCTACCATGTAACAAAAAGCGGGGAGGAGCTTTTGCAGACCGTTGAGTCTCTTGAGCTGATAGCATCCGGAAATCAGGTAATAAAACATGGAACGGACCTTAATATAAAAGACCGCACCCTGCTAATCGAAATGGCAGGTAAGCTCTGCACAGGGGACGTGAACACCGTCATATTCACAGGAGTGGACAAACACCTAACATTCGTGCATAAGCCGGACATGTCCAGCATCCTTGAGATCGAGATCGTGGATGTAGCACCTCCATTTCCTTCCTGGCTTACCCAGGTTGTCAGGAGACTGGAAGCAAGCGGGATATTCGGTGATTTTGCCGTACGCTTCAGTGAGAATGTAACCGACCTACGACAATTCGAGGGCAAGAATACAGTATTCCCCTGCTCTACATCCGAACTTAAAGGAAAATATCTTGACAGCGATGTTATCACTGAAAACGGCTCACTGCTCGTTGGATGTGAGATATCAAAAACAATATTCAAAAAAAGATTTCCAGAACTTGAATACTCGCTTGTAAACATCTGTCCTTTAAAGTCCGATATCTTCAAGCCCACCAGACCTTTTATCACACGATGCTGCTGCTCGGATAAGTCCGGACCTGTCACATTAAACGGTATCGACGGTGCGGTTGTCCATTGGGGGGCATCGGAATTCGCCGTTGCTGAAGCTGTCAGGGATCTGGTTCTGCACATTCGAGGACAGAACCGGTAATTGCTATTCGTCGTTCATCAACCAGACAAAAGGAAGAAAACATGCTTACAAGCACATACATCCATATTCCCGGTGTAGGAAAAACGGTAGAGCACAGGATATGGTCATCTGGCATCAGGACATGGGATGAGTTCATAAAACAGCAGGATACGGTATCCATATCAACTGCCAAGAGGGAGTCCATACTGACAGGTATCGATGTGTCGCTGGAACATCTCGATGCATGGGATTTTGAGTTCTTTGCCAGGTGCCTTCCAAGTTCCGAACACTGGAGGGCATACCGTCAGTTTTCCAGGTCAGTTGCTTATGTGGACATCGAGACCACGGGTCTTTCCCCGAATTATGACTGCATGACGGTGGTTGGGATATACGACGGCAATCGTGCAAGAACATATGTGCGCGGCATCGATCTTGACGATATTGTGGACGAACTTGCAAAATATGAATTGCTGGTAACTTTTAATGGCGCGCGTTTTGATCTGCCATTTATAAAACATGAGTATCCCGAGATTGAGTTCAACCAGCTGCATATAGACCTAATGTACCCGCTCCGGCGCATCGGTTGTAAAGGTGGTCTGAAAAATATTGAACGCGAACTCGGTATCACAAGAAGTGATAACACAACCGATATCACAGGTTTCGATGCGGTCAGGCTGTGGCACCAGTACGAGCGTGGTGACACGGATGCACTTGAACTTTTGCTTGAATACAACCGAGAAGATATCGTAAATCTTGAAACGATCATCGAAATGGTCCATTCCTTGTTTATCGAAAAGGCGTTTTCGGATGCATCTGTAAACTGTTAGCTTCGGGTGTATTTTATTTATAGAACGCAATTGGTAACTATTCAGCCTATGTAAAACAATATCAATAACCATCATTAGA
>CAZQWP010000227.1:0-2288 GCA_964597005.1 uncultured Methanosarcinales archaeon
AGAATACCAGTCCCAGCTTTTCGAGCTTTTTGCGTGCACCTTCGTAGACCTTCATATGTTCATCAGTTGGTGTTACTGTCATCACATCATAACATTCCTGGAAAGTCTTTCCCTTTGGTGCCTTTGCATAATCTTTTTCGTAGAGTTTCACAAGGTTATCCAGTATCTTATTGACCTCAACGATCTCCATACCTGCGGTTGCCCTTGCAGCCTCTCCCATCATCCTCGCTTCCATACCCGTCGTCTTGTCTTGCACCACACCCTTTGCAGACGCCACACCCGAAAGTATCTCGCGGCCGGACGCAGTATCTGTTATCGACTGTGCTGAAGCTTCCAGCAGGCACATCTCGGTACACGGTCCTGCACATGGGTAATATTGGTTACCTGAAAGCATATCAGTGAACTCTGAGATCGTTGCACATGCCCATCCCGCGATCATCAGTGTTTCCCTGGTATTGGTCGATCCCCAGCGAATATGCACCGGACCATCAAGGTGCCAGCTTGCATTGCTCATTACAAATGCATTGATATGGGTTGCAATGTTAACAATAGTGGTTTCCTCTATGCCACCGGCATAACCACCAAAAATAGGCATCTGTTCATCCATGATGATGTCACTGTTCGCGTTATAGTGTGCAATCACACTGATAGCGTCAAGGTCGATCTTAAGCTCATTAAGCTGTGACACCTCATGACTATCACTGCTGTACATTCCACCGGAACAATCAGCAGATATATTTCCCTGAGCGGACAGGGAAGTCTCAGGCCCCTATATGCCCATGCCAGGCCTTCCGGCCATTGCACACGCCTGCTTGATCAATCTGGCCTCGGTCTTGGCTGCCAGTACCTCATACGGGCTTCTGGGAATTGGTGGTTTTCCGCGAACTGTCATCATCACACCGTTGACGATCGTGTCAACTTCTTTCTCCAGTGCATAGCTCATGTGAACTGGCATGAACACTTCTTCAGAGATCGGAGAACCCGTCGGACCGCCTTGGATGATCGGCTTTTTCTTGTCACCAACACTTCTCTTCCTGACGGATACCGCATCTCTTCCCGTACCCAGTGAAAACTCCTTCTGCACGTTGTTGATAGCATCCCATATTTCGTCTTCTGTATACTTGACGATACGGTGGGTATCAGTACAGAAGATACCGCACTCAAGGAGCATATCAAAACCCGCTTTGAACAGATTTTCCATCATATCCATATCGGTTGGTATAAACTCGTTCTTAAAATCAAGTTTATACTTATTCTTAAGTTGCGTTGCTTTGGTGGGTATGGTCATAAGATCCCAGTCATCCTGTGTGATCTTCTCACCTTTTTTTGCACGGTCATAGAATTCGTAGCAATCTAATGATCTCTTAAATGTCATAGTTAATCACCTCTCATTTCATAATCTTAAGAGCAACACGGGCTGCATCGGCAGCGTTCTCCGCTGTTCCGTCTGCTCCGATCTCTTTGATCCATGCATCGGAGACCGGCGCCCCACCTAGCATGATCTTCACAGATTTTCTGAGGCCCTCTTCCTCAAGCAGTTTAATTGTATCTCTCTGACCGAGCATGGATGTCGTCATGAGTGCCGATCCTACAAGGAGCATTTTTTTACCTTTGTTCTTGACTACCTCTTCAATAATCGTTTCATTTGATACATCCACCCCGAGATCGATTATCTCAAATCCGTTGGCACCCAGCATGGTTGTAACAAGACGGTGGCCTATGTCGTGGATATCCCCTTCCTGAACATAGGTGATAGCCAGTCCAGTTTCCTTTGTCGTCTTATCTGCTGCTAGCAAGGGGGAAAGAATTTCCATGGCAGCATTCATTGCTTTCGCAGACATCATTATCTGTGGAAGGTATATCTCTGCAGCTTCAAATTTGTCACCGATTATCTTCATTCCCACCGAAAGACCATTATTGATTACATCAAATGGAGCGATGCCAGCTGCAAGAGCTTTTTTAGTAGCATCTACGCAACCATCAATATCCTGGTTGACAATTGCATCTCTTAGCTTTTCAAAATGTTGTTTGTTTGACATATCATTCCTCACTTCTGTTTGTTCCTTGGACCATAGTTTACGAATGGATATGGAAAAGGAACGAGAGTTCTCAAATATTCCCATATCCATTTAAGGAAAAACAACATTATATAATAAACTTAAAAAAATGTGGCTACTAGTGTTGAATATAGTGGAATCGTATAAATGTTGATCTTAGTTAATACGATTATAACCATGTTGTAATAATAACTAATTAAATGTAATTTTAACAGGCGTGTACTTTAAGAA
>CAZQWP010000228.1:0-2265 GCA_964597005.1 uncultured Methanosarcinales archaeon
AGAAAGTATCCTTGAAATTTCATTGTCTGATATATCCTACACACGCATATTAATGGTGTCTATTTCCAAACCCTACTTTACATTTTTATTTACCATAATGTTAATCTAAATAATTTGGTCTCATTC
Source organism: uncultured Methanosarcinales archaeon (assembly GCA_964597005.1). GTDB lineage: Archaea > Halobacteriota > Methanosarcinia > Methanosarcinales > Methanosarcinaceae > JAFGQV01. The sequence continues at coordinate 127 of CAZQWP010000228.1, forward strand.
GGTTTTGATTCATATCAATATTAACTATAGAGTAGTTCGAAGTCCGTCATATCGCTCCAGCATCCATCAACTTTCTTTGCAGCCATTCACGTGCTTCTTTCTTGTTGTTGAATTGATATGCATCTACGAACCGCTGCCAGTTGATATTATTTTTATTCCACTGAACTATCAGGCTTTTTTCGTATTGCCTGTATTTTTCATTCCGCATCTGTTCGAGATATTCATCTACTTCATTACTGACCTCTTTGTCAATCTCTAGATATTTTTGAGCAACACGAGCTTTTGCTAGTTCCAATCGGGTTTTAGATATGCGAATTTCTAATTCAGCCATTTCGTTTTCAAGATATTGTACAGGATTGCACTCCTGCACCACTGACCTGATTGCTTCATGTAATAATTCTTTAAGGGTACAATTATGTAGATGTTTTGTTGAATCAAACATCATTTTTAAATTATCATCAAGGTCAATAGTTGTTAATGCCATTTTATACCCTCATTTCCAGTAGAGTTGTTCGTGAATTTGCATGTGTTTTTTCGTTTCGCTCGATATATATGTATACATATATATCGATATATATCGATATAGCCTAGGCTATATCTCTAATATCCGCTATCGCCCGATATCGATTATTTGGGGGTTCGGGGAATTTTTCATATATATACCATATATATTATATATCGAAGCTTTTTAGAATCACACTCCTTTTACGAAAGAATTAACGGATAAGTTGGAGTTCTTTTTTGGACTGTTAATTCCAATGGAAAAACCATTAAATTGATTGGTCAGGTTTTCAATCTGTTCTTCTAGATCAGGAATCCTTCTCCAATCAATAGCATCCTCTACAGATCGTAGATTCTGACAATCTTCAAGACGTTTTTTCAGGTTGATGATATGGTCAGTTAGAATTATGATATCCATCCCCTTAAAACCGCCATAGGTGTTATCCACTGTTCCCTGCATTCCATCTTCAGAGTATCACCGTATATCACTGCAGCATTGCATCCAATCAAGGAAAGCTGAATATAACACATGCATGCAGCCACATAATCATTATCCTGTGCTACAACCTTCAGTTTTTGTTGGTAGTTGATACCCTGTTCCCAAAGATATTCGCACAGAGCGATGATCATGGACCCACTTCCTGCTGCAGGTTCATTCATGGTAACTATTTTCCTGTCTTTAAAATCCGTAGTTGATACAGACATTGCTGCAATCATCTTGCACAGGTGATACGGCGTGAAAAATTGACCGTGCCATTTTGACCCCAATTCGAGTTCCATGAACATCTGACCAAGAAAATCACAGTACTCAATTTCAAGAGCTTCTATTGTCAATGTCAGAAGTTTGGGGAATAACTGTGCCTCATCATGTTCGTATCGTCCAATGGTTTGCAGGTACCTTTCTTCCCGTTTTCTGGAGAAAACCATGATTTGCGCTATTGATAGAGCTGTAAGTTCAGTGAAATCCTGCCATACCTGCCATTTATGACGTGAATAGGATAGATCCTGAACAGTTTTCATGAACTCTTTTTTGATTTCATTGATGGATCGCAGTTCAGGTTTGGGTACACCTGACTCTGGCACAATCAGAGACACACCGGATATGGTGGGATACGAGATGGATGATTCTAGTGTACACTCTGCTAATGTCATCACGTAACCTCCGATGATTAATAATAATAGTAAGGGACAGCCTGTAAAACAGACTGTTTTATCAGATTACTGTCCAGAATCATCCCTCCAATGTCCCTTCAATTTTATTTCCGTCATATGCTGTACGGGTATCAATTACTCCCTGCAGTATTGGGCGAAAGTCAGCGTCGGGGTCATAATCATCAGTTTCGCGCTTTACAAATCCCTGAGCCGATGCAACTCCAATCCGACTCCTTAATTCAGGATTCATCATGCATCTCCCTTCCCGCTCTTTTTGACAGGTTTGCACTCTTTCAGCTGGACAGACATTTCAGTTCACCCTCAATAATCACACCTGAACCTGTCACTTCCATGTTAGCAATTTTGGTCTTATGACCTACAGACCTGCTACGAAATGCAGTGAGGCTGATCTTCGTCGTGGATGGAGTGCGGTTAGATATCTGGGTCCACCATATCTCCTTAGCTGCGAATTGTGACTTGTCACCG
>CAZQWP010000229.1:0-2258 GCA_964597005.1 uncultured Methanosarcinales archaeon
CTTGTTTCCATCTTTGCATTGGTCATAATACCCCAGTTTCCAAGTTTGCATCTAGCATCCTTTGCCAGGTCCCAGTTGGCGCGAACATCGGATGCCATGATCACTATATCTGCAGGAAGACTTTCACCGTTTACGGTTAGAGATGTGACCTTATTATCACCATAAATTTTCTCCAATGAGGCGCCAATCATGAGTTTCATATCACTTTTCTTAAGACCTTTTTCAAGAATCCTTGCAATATCTGGATCAATTGATTTCGGGAAGGAATGTGGCAGCATTTCAACCAGCTTCACATCAATGTTGTTTGCTTTGATCGCGGCCCCGACTTCAAGACCAATTGCACCAGCACCTACCACTACTGCGTGAGACACGCCTTTTGAGTAATGAACAACCTTCTTTGAATTTTCGGGGTCGCTTACCACAAAGACGCCCTTATCCAGAAGTTCACGGGCACCCGGTACGGGAGGTACGAAAGGAGAGGCGCCTGTAGCGATTATCACCGAATCGTATTGAATCGTTTTTGTTTCCTTGGAATCCTTATCAACAGCAGTTACCGATTTGTTTTCAGGGTCAATTGACGTCACTTTGTGGTTCAAAAGTTTGACCATGTTCATTTTTCTATCGGCAGGCTGTGCTTGAGTTCGTCAAAATCACCAATAATACCCTCCATTACAAAAGGTATTCCGCAAGCTGAAAATATATCATACTCTTTCTCATCGATGATTGTTATCTGTGCTTCAGGATTTACTTTGAAGCTTGAACGTTATCCAATTAGTCCGGCGAAGTGGAGCAGACACAAATTTATACAACTACTATAAGGAAAAGTTATACCTTCTAATTTGTATTAAAAGATATCTCAATACTGTTTAATTTATCTCAATATTATGTTCTTATGTTTCCATCTGTCATTATTTTGGGAGAAATTCAAAGCGGCACAGTTCCAAAATCCAGTTATTTTGGCATTTATCGCATCAAACAATTTTCTAGATTGATGACGATGCCAATCGAAATCGATGCAAATCAATGTTAATCAGTACCTTAAAATAACTGGAAAATGATATTGTGCCATTCAAAGCAAAAAAGTTATAAAAATATGTAGCCACTAATTATAAAAGCAATGGTATGCATGAAGTTCTCATAAAATCAAATCGGATTGCAGTTTATAAGTTGCTAATTGAATACTAAATGGCTTTTTGTCAATATCAGATGAAAATAATTATTTTATCGTGAGAATGAGTCTGTAATTACTGAAATACTTCATACATGGAAAAAATATCAGAGGCATATAGATGGTGTTGAAAGAAGAAAGTTGTATCAAGTTCACATCGTCCAAGATCGACGATTTAATTTTCAGGACAACATTTAACCCAAAATCAAAGAAAGGTGACGTTATAGTTAATGTATCGATAATCGATAGCAAAGATTTCAATGACGTGCTAAGGATTTTTAAGATGGCTGTTATGGGTGGTTTGTCGCTGAGCCCGTATCTAAAAATAATGCATGAAGGCGACAAGATCGGGGGTCTGGTGATCGGTAAAGGAAAGGTGGGGATTGCAACAGTTTGCAGTATAACTATCGACGGTGTGCTCCTAAAGGCAGGTATTCAGGTAAACCCAAAACTTGGAGGAGTTGTTCAGGTTAAAAATGGTACTCCTGTACGATTTACAGATGTTTTGACCTATGAAAGTACGACCATTGATCCGCTGGAAGTTCTTATGTCACAGGAGATAACCTCTGTCACAGATGTTATGAGAACAGGTTCAGGCAAGATTCTTGCTAATTTGCGAGAAGTTCCATTGGCTGCCAGAGACGATACTGAGCACATCCTTTCGGATCTGGTGGATGCTGGATTTAGTGGGATTGTGGCAGTAGGCGAACCAAACACAAATATTCTGGATTTGCCGGTTGAAAGGGACCACTTTGGTGTTGTGGTCATCGGTGGTACAAACCAGATGGCGATTGTACAGGAGCAAGGTATACCCATCGAAATAAATGCAATGTCTACACTGGTCAATTTTGAGAAGATGAGACGAATTGAAGAACTGGTGTGAACGTTTTCGTTCTTTGAGACTCGCAGTAATTATCATTTTGGGATGGAAAACGTGTAATTTTAGGACTAATATCACGTTTTGAGAAATCCCACATTTTCTTATGTTTTTGTAAAGCACAGGTAATTCGGGTTATTCAAATCAAATGTAGTAGCCATGCTGTCGTTAGGTATGTGGACCTCAAAGCATCGTTAACAACAGACATTTTGA
>CAZQWP010000230.1:0-2242 GCA_964597005.1 uncultured Methanosarcinales archaeon
GCTAATTTGATAGCCTCACTATATGATAGATTTCCATCAACAAGAGTTATAACCATCTAGTAGAATAAGAATATGGAATATGCAATCCAAAAATGAACAGGGACGATATATTATACTTGGCAGTATTGATGGGGTACTGGCAATATTAGGAGTAGTGATAGGTACATCGCAAGTAGTTGATGACCCCTCGATTGTGATCAATGCGGCATTTGGCGGTGCCGTTGCACTGGCTATGACCAATGGCGTAGGCTCCTACCTTGCTGAAAGTGCCGTTGAATATGGTAAATTGGCGGAATTGGAAAAACCGTTGCTTAGAAGTCTTGAAGATACAAAAATAGAAGATGAAACAAAAAAGAAAATATGGAACGATTCCATAGCACATGGCGGCGCGAGTTTCATAGGCTCGCTTATACCAATTGTTCCTTTTGCAGTTCTGGAGAACTACAGACTTGAAACATCCGTTGTGCTGAGTATCATAACACTTTCCATACTTGGAATGTATTCCGGAAAGATTGCAAAACAAAGTCTTTTGTTGCATTCGGCACGTATGGTTGGTCTTGGTATCCTGATAGTTGCGGCAGTGACATTACTTGGGCTTTGAAACATAAATAAAGATATAATAAGAGGATATATTGATTTAAGGATAGGATAGGAGATTGTCATGAAGGGGGATATTGCCTACAAGAATGTTCTGGTGCCAATCGATGAAACCGAAATGGCAAAACGTGTAATTGATCATGCCCTGCATGTTGCTAAAATGGAAAAAGCAAGATTGTTTTTGATGCATGTGTCAAGGAAAAAAATGATTGAGTCAGTGTTTCCAAAAGAATTGTCCCAAAAAATGCTCGAAGTTGCCAGTAAAAACATTGAATCTACCTTGGAATCTGCAAAAAGTTCTGCCGAATTAGTTGGCATCCCACTTGAGACTATTATCCTTACAGGAGATGATATCGGAAGTGACATAATCCGAATTGCACAGGAGCGTAACATCAATCTTACTGTCATGGGATCCGAATCTCTCAGAATAAATCCTCTGGGCAGCTTGGCACGCCGGCTCATTGCTGCGAATATTGGACCAGTGCTTGTGATTACAAACGAGGATTGAGATTAAATTGGGTTATTTGGCTCTTATCTAGACGTTTAGGTTAAATCTTATGAATTTGTTATACCTGAACACATGGATTTTTCAGATGCAATATTATTTATTCTATGTATCTTCCTGATCACCAAAGGTGCTGATTGGTTTGTAGAATCAGCAGTTGCCATCTCACAAAAAAGCGGGATACCAAAAGTGATTATCGGGGCAACGATTGTAAGTTTTGCAACAACTGCACCAGAATTTGCGGTTTCTGCAACAGCTGCTTATATGGATCATACCGAACTGACTGTCGGAAACGCCGTTGGTTCTGCAATATGCAATATTGGATTCGTGCTGGGCTTTGTGATACTTATCAAAGCGATGCCCGTGAATCTTGATTCATTTTTGCGCAAAGGCGCATTCATGCTTTTATCTGGTATCGTTCTAGTAATAACAACAATTGACGGCATGTTATCAATGTATGATGGTATGCTACTTTTCCTTATTTTCATTGCTTTTCTGTACTACAATTATCGCTTACAATCTGCAATATTTGCTGAGCCGGAATCAAAAACTGACAGGCAATCAATATCTGGTATGAAACAGGAGTTTGTTTTCTTTATACTCGGTGCATTGTGCGTTGTAGTAGGAAGCAGGATACTCATTGATTCAGGAATTAAAATTGCACAATGGCTCGGTGTGCCTGAAATGATCATAGGTTTAACCTTAGTTGCATTTGGTACATCGCTGCCAGAATTCATAACCGCGGTCTCTGCAACCCTGAAAGGTCATCAGGAAATGTCCATCGGAAACATACTCGGTGCAAATACAATGGATATCGCACTCATTCTTGGAGTCTCGTCCCAGATCCGACCACTCCCTATTCTTGCTCAATCGATCCATTATGATTTTCCTATAATGCTGTTTATCATGGTATTGCTTCTATTCTTTGGAGTAACAAGACAGAAGATCGAGCGCTGGGAAGGTGCAGTTATTCTAATTTCGTATTTTGCGTATGTTGCGGGTCTCTTTATGTGGTATAAGTGAACTAATTGGTGATCGTTTAAGGTGATTTTTCGCTTGTTAACATGTCGTTTTTGAACAAATTGAGTCAAACGTTGCGATGGCACACCCAATCGCAGCAGAGCTGCGGGGCATGACGTG
>CAZQWP010000231.1:0-2223 GCA_964597005.1 uncultured Methanosarcinales archaeon
GATATTGATTGTATACTAAAAAAATAATTTTTTCATACAACACAGTATGATATTTAACAGTATGTTAAATGACTTTTCCGACAGTCTCTATAGGTATAAATTCCACGGTTCTGGATGGTTTCGAGATTGGAGAGAACTCCATCGTTGGTGCGAACGCGCTGGTCACCTCAGGGAAAACATTCCCTGAGAATAGTGTGATCACCGGGGTTCCAGGGAAGGTAAGCAGGGAAGTTACAGATCAGGATATTGAGATAATCAAAAAAATGCGGCTGAATATGTTGATCTTGTGGCTGAGTATAAAAAAGAACAGAAGACATGAATAGCTTCTGCGATATCAGCCTGTGGAGACTGGTTGCTGGGGGCACCAATAATACAGGTCTGGAACATCAGTGACAGTATGCGGTTGTGGTATACTGCTCTATCATCCGGTGTGTGTTAAAGAACGATGCATTGAGCGCAATACTGTGGCATACCATATTCATCCACTTTGCTCTATCATTGTAGAACATGGGTATTATCTCCTGTTCAAGCTTATCGTACAGGTCATTTGCATCTGCTGAACTATCGGCTTCCGTTTCCTCTTTTAAGTTAGTGGGTTTTGGTCCGATACCCCATCCGGTAGTGCCTTCTATGTACCCTTCAAGCCACCAGCCATCGAACACGCTAAAGTTGAGAACACCGTTATGGCAGGCCTTCATACCGCTTGTTCCTGATGCTTCCTTCGGACGCATCGGTGTGTTCAGCCATAAGTCTACACCTGCAGTCATCATTCTAGCAATGTCCATGTCGTAGTTGGGAAGGTATGCCATCTTTATCTTTCCAGCCAGTTTATTTATGTGTTCGTGGATATGCCTGATAACGTCCTTCCCGCCAATGTCTGCAGGATGAGCTTTGCCTGCAAAGATCACCTGTATCTTACCCACATCGTTGTTGATTTGAACCAGTCTCTCGACATCACTGAACAGCAGATCCAGACGTTTGTATGCTGTTGCCCGCCGTGCGCATCCTATTGTCAGTACATTGTAATCCATCCCCGCGTTCTTCAGACTGTTGACCTCATCAATCAATTTCCTTTTCGCTACCATATGGACATCCCATATCTCAGGATTCGGTATGCTAAGGGCATATCGCAGGTTGAACGGATCTTCTCTCCACCCGGGCATGTACCTATCATATAATTTTGCAAAGGGTTCTGAGACCCATGTGGGGGAGTGCACTCCGTTTGTGATGGAATCGATGCTGTATCCGGGGAACATGCCCTTTGAGACCTCTGTATGTTTCTTTGCAACACCATTCACATAACGGCTCATACGCACTGCAAGGAGTGTCATGTTCAGCATGCCACCAGTGTATATGTCATTATCTATCCCGAAATGCGAGGTGTCACCGTACATGCTGCGTACGATATCAGAAGTGAACTTGTCATGGCCTGCAGGAACGGGTGTATGGGTCGTAAACACACACGATTTCCTCACCATATGCGGGTCATAGGTTAGCTTATAGTTGCTGGTTTTGTCCACTTCCAGCAGTTCCAATGTCAACAGGGCTGCATGCCCTTCGTTCATGTGGTATTTCCGTATACCTGTGTGACCTAGCTCTTTGATTATCCTGACCCCTGCAATGCCGAGCACCATTTCCTGCGCGAAACGGTATCGTAAATCTCCCCCGTAGAGATAGCTTGTGATGGTGCGATCGTATCTGGAATTTCCCTCGATGTCTGTGTCAAGCAGGTATACCGGCACGGTGGCACCGCCCACACCTGTCACGGTGTACTCCCAGACCTGTACTGTGACATCCCTTCCTTCTATCTTCAGTGTTGTTCTTGCAGGCATGAGTGTCAGGAAGTTGTCCTTGTACCATGAGACCGGCATTTCTGTCTGGTTGCCACCTTGGTCGAGTTTCTGGTAGAAGTATCCCTTATCACTTGCCAGAGTCATGCCCACTATGGGTACACCGAGGTCTGCACATGAGCGTATGGTATCTCCTGCCAGTACGCCAAGTCCGCCACTGTATGTAGGAATATGATTGTCAAGCCCTATCTCCATTGAGAAATATGCGATTATCCTGTCTTTCTTATCGATCTTCTTATCAAATCGCAGCATTTTTACCCTCCTCTTTTAAGACCAGTGTATTATCCTATATACTATTATTGAATTTATCGGTTTTGTGTGAAAATATCCTCATTCCAATTAACCAAGAAAGAATCCAGAGGACACAATCAAT
>CAZQWP010000232.1:0-2217 GCA_964597005.1 uncultured Methanosarcinales archaeon
TATTCGTACCTCAAAGCATCCACAGGTTTCAGTCTCGATGCCCTGTAGGCAGGAATAGCACCCGAAATCACTCCTATTACCATAGCAATGAGAAGCCCAAAGACCGTCAGTTCTAAGGAAAGACCTACTGTGGGCATCCCGAGCAGGGGTGGGAGATATACGGATGCTATCGAGCCAAAGATCACACCGAATGCACCGCCCACAAATCCTACCAGCAATGCATTAAATGTGAATATCATCATGATATCCCGGTTCTTTGCCCCAATGGCTTTCATGGTGCCTATCTCCTTTGTCTTTTCCAGCACGGAAGTGAACATTGTGTTTGCAATACCCACAGCTCCCACTACCAGCGAAACCGCCGCAATTGCACCGAGGAACAGGTTCATTGAACTCATCATCGAGGACATATCCTCTACCATGGATTTCGACGCACTGACGCTGAAATCCTGATCTCTTTCTGACACATGGCGAGAGATCATTAGCTTGGTCTCGATTTCTTCAGCTACGGATTCTACCAAATCCACATTTTCTACCTTGACGACAATAGAATTAAAGGTGTTTTTCTCAGCATCTTCAATGACCTCCACTGCAGCATCGATGGGCATGATTATTTGCCGATCTGAACTTCCGCCTTCTGATTCCAGAATGCCCACAACCCTTACGGATTTTCCATTGATTGTTAACACCATGTTGGTGCCAACCGGCTGTTCGAAAATATCCTCAGCAACACCACTTCCGATTACCGCAACAAAGGTATCGGCTGGCTCAAGCAGTCTACCCGACTCAAAATCAGAAGTTGTCACATACTGCCATACCTGTGGATCAACTCCTGTAATGGAAAGAGAAACCGACTCTCCCAGAAAGTATACATCTTCACTGCCCGAAATTTCCCCATACATGTACTGGATATCATCTATCAGTTTAAGAGCCATTATATCCTTATTAGTAAGTTCTACATCATCCGACGATGAACTCGTTTGACCTTGATTAGGAGGACCATGCATGGCAGATTGCGCCCTTGTATAGCCGGAAGTAATCGTGATCTTCGTAAGGTCCATATCTGCAAACCTACTTTCAACGTTCATTGCCATGCTATCACCAAGGGACATGATACTGACAACTGCTGCAACACCGATAACTATGCCGATTATCGTAAGCCAGCTCCGAAGTTTGCTGTGCAGCAGAATATTAAGTGCAAGTTTCAGATATGTTCGGTATCTCATTCTTTTTTGCCCACTAATCTTTTTTTCCGGTAGTAGAGAGCCACTCCACCAGCTATGGCGAGCAGTAGCACAGGGATTGTAAACGAAGTGTTGCTCAATAAACTCTGATCCTGGTTTCCTCTTGCAGCGGTGGGATCAAAACCTGCAATATTAACACTGTTCAGCTCGATGGGTACGCTCTTCTCCAAAGAAACCCTTTTACCTGCCGAATCCGTGTATTCTACGATAACAATAAGGTCATTACCGGAGGATCCTGAAGCAGTATTTGGAACATTAACATCAGAGGGAATTCCCCCTCTCACATTTACGGTCGAGTTTTCCGCCCCTTCACCCATATTGACGGGTGTATTTTTTGTAGATAGTGAGAAAGAAGTGATGGTGTAATCACCTATATCCAGATTGCCTACGATAGATGCAGTACTTCCGGTTACACGGTAATTATCCTGTTCAGGGATCTCCACTTTAACCGAATATGCCTGATTGCTCCCGATGTTAGCGATGCTCAGGGACACTTCACCGGACGACCCTTCCGAGAAGGTGACATCGAAGTCTGTTTCCCCCCCAACGAAAAGACCTGCTCTGGTGTTTATCACAGTAGTATCTGAATTATAGTCTTCGAATTCCAGACTGATGTCTATCTGGTAAAGACCTGGCTCAGCATTAATATCAGCCATGATCGTATAACTTACGGTAACGGATTCTCCCACATCAAGATAGTTTATGTACTTGGTGTTATCTGAATATACAGGCAGGATTACACCATCCTTTTCTTCCCATGAAACAAGCATGTTCTGAAGCGGAGAATTTCCGATGTTCGTGATAATCAGGTCCAGAGGCTCCTCTTTAGCAAGGTCGATACTTGCCTTGCTTATGGTTACTATCTGGGCGTATTCTTTACCCCTCACCTGAATATTGATGGGTGTTGTTCTGGTTGCACCACTCGTGGCATCCCTGACCACAACATCGATCTCATATGTATCATCCGGAACATCTG
>CAZQWP010000233.1:0-2202 GCA_964597005.1 uncultured Methanosarcinales archaeon
ATTACGCTAAGAATCAATGTTAGGATTGTTTTTTAAGACGTTTGGATGGTGATATAGATATAAAGAAAGATGGTGGAATAATTATGCAAAATAAGTGAAATAATATTAGGATACTACACCCCATCTTACGAAAGGGGACTTCTCGGCTAAAAGTTAAACGTAAAACGAATGCAAAAAAAGAAGGTGCTGGATGATATCCAGCACAGGATTTTAGAGTTCCATATCCTCGGGGGGCATGCCCGGTGCGCCGCCAGCTTTCATTGAAGTTGATGCTATAATATCATCAATCCTCAGAATCATGATCGAAGCTTCCGTAGCAGCATTGATAGCCTGGGTCTTTGTACGCAAGGGTTCAACCACATCGTTATCCCACATATCAAGAACTTTACCGGTATAGACATTTAGTCCGAAGTTCTTGTTGCCTTTTTCATGCTGCGATCGAAGTTCTACAAGCATGTCTATGGGGTCCAGTCCTGCATTCTCTGCCAGTGTCTGGGGTATGATCTCAAGCGCCTCTGCAAATTTGGTCACAGCAAGCTGCTCTCTACCTTTAAGTGTTGCTGCATATTCCTTTAGTCTCAGCGACAGTTCGATCTCAGGTGAACCACCACCAGCTACGATTTTCTTATCTTCCATTGCAACACCCACTACCCGGAGTGCATCGTGAAGCGCCCGCTGAAGACCATCTACGACGTGTTCCGTACCTCCGTGGAGGATTATTGAAATGGATTGTTGGGTTGCACATTCAGTAATGAACGTCATGCTGGAGCCGCTTATATCTTTCTCTTCCACGAGTCCTGCTGAACCAAGATCGGATTCTGCAATTTCATCAAGGTTCTGGATGATCTTTGCGCCGGTAGCCTTTGTGAGCTTTTCCAGATCGCTCTTCTTGACCCTTCTTATGGCAAAGATTCCAGCCTTTGCAAGGTAATACTGTGCCATGTCATCGATGCCTTTCTGGCAGAAGATCACATTTGCGCCGCTGTTGATTGCTTTGTTAGTGATTTCTTTAAGCATTTTTTCTTCCTGATCAAGGAACATGTTCATCTGGTCAGGCGATGTAATTTTGATCTCTGCATTCACTTCGGTTTTCTTAAGTTCGATGGGTGCACTCAAAAGCAGGATCTTTGCGTTTTTCACACGTTCGGGCATGTTGGGATGCACACGTTCCTTATCGATTACAATTCCGTCGATAAATTCCGAATCCAGTATGCTCCCACCTGCACGTTTCTCGATCGTGACGTCATCCACATCCACAGTTATGCCGGAATCCGTTTCTTTTGCAATGTTTTTCACAGCATTTACAGCAAGTTCGGATAATTTATCCTTGTATGATTCCACGCCCTTGCCAGTAATTGCGGTGGCTGCGATCTTCCTTAGTGTTTTGGTATCCTCGAGATCTACCTTAATGGTGATGCTTTCAAGGATCTCAGCACATTTATCTGCTGCATGTCGGTAACCCGAGGAAATAACCGTTGGGTGTACATTTTTATCAATGAGTTCCTCTGCCTTTGTCAGGAGTTCACCGGCAAGCACCGCAGCTGTGGTGGTGCCGTCACCAACTTCGTCATCTTGTGTCTTTGAGACCTCGACGATCATCTTTGCAGCCGGATGTTCGATATCCATTTCTTTTAAGATGGTGGCTCCATCGTTTGTGATCACCACATCACCCATGGAATCCACAAGCATCTTGTCCATTCCTTTGGGTCCGAGTGTTGTTCGTACTGCGCTTGCAACAGCTTTTGCTGCCAGAATATTGTTACTCTGGGCGTCCTTGCCACGTGTTCTCTGACTACCTTCTGCCATAATAAAGATTGGTTGTCCTGCCACTTTTTATCCTCCTTAGTATAGTTATATAAATTCTCCCATAATTATAGAATATCAGCGTAATTCTCGGAGAAAGCACAACCAGTGCTAAATCTAGACATTCTTAATGCAGGCACTTCTATATAAAGATAATCAATGGAAAACAGAGGGTTTTCATTACTGTTTTAAAATATTGCATGCCTCTTCCTTGTGGCATTTTGTTGTCAGCAAGTTGCTCGAATCAAGTACGATGTCCATATTGTTCAATCGATAAAGGACGTTTTCTTTTAGAGAATGTATGTCAAAGGTACGCACCTTTATCAAAATATCATAGGATTCAAGCAGTTCATAGATATCAAGGATATAGTCGATGTTTTTCAATTTATTACTTTCACC
>CAZQWP010000234.1:0-2194 GCA_964597005.1 uncultured Methanosarcinales archaeon
CTAGGTTGAACCAGAATATGGAACTTTGGAAACAAGCATAATGTTTATGAAAAGTAGATCACAGCAGATGCTCAGCAATATTTTCGGAAATGACGCGCTCGCAGTATTTGCACCTGAGCAGAATCCCATCCTTTTCAGCAGTGACATCGAATTTCGATTTCACAGGTTCCACTGTGTTCGAGATACAATTTGGGTTCATGCAGCGCACGATGCCTTCGATGTATTCCGGGATATGGACTTTCTTTTTCTGCAAGACCTTAAAGTCCCGTATGATGTTGATGCTTGCATTGGGCGCTATCAGTGATATCCGGTCAACCTCCCGGACATTCAACTCGCGACCCTCTATTTTTACCACATCTTTCTTGCCATGTGCACCGGCTGCGTTCATGACAACACTTACAACGCCTTCAGACGAACCCGGTATTTCAAGTATCTTTAGGACGTTAAGAGCCTGACCTGCTGAGATATGGTCAATGACAGTTCCGTATTCGATAGGTCGAACCCTTAGCTCATGTTTGGTCGCGGTATTTTCCGTCATTCGATAGCCCCCATGACCAGTGACAGAAGTGCCATTCTTACAGGCACACCGTAGAAGGACTGCTTATAGTAGCAAGCATACGGTGTGAAATCCACACGCGGATCGATCTCATTTACCCTCGGGAGAGGATGCATGATCTTAAGTTGTGGTCTTGCATTTTCCAGCAGTTCAGGAGTGATCTGCAGGCTGGTTGCGACCTTCTGGTATTCATCAGAGTCAGGAAAACGCTCTTTCTGAATCCGGGTGACATATAATACATCCACATTACCTATGGCTTCCTCAATTGAATCCGTCTGCGTTACCTTGATGTCGCACTTTTTGAGGTCACTTATTATTTCAGCCGGCATACGCAGTTCGTTGGGGGACACCATTGTGATCTCCGCACCATAAAGCGAAAGGGCATAACACAGTGAATGCACGGTCCTACCGTATTTCAGGTCCCCGGCAAGGGCAATCTTCGCTCCTTCAAGATGACTCTCCCTGCGGATGGTATACAGGTCAAGGAATGTCTGTGTGGGATGATGACCCGCACCGTCACCTCCGTTGATCACGGGTATAGAGGAAAATTCCGAAGCCATTCGGGCTGATCCTTCTTTCGGATGCCTTAGGACAATTGCATCGGCATATCCTTCGACCACACGGATAGTATCTGCCAGCGTTTCGCCTTTTGCTATTGAACTTGCCTCCACTGAGCCAAGGTTCATAACATTTCCTCCAAGCCGTATCATTGAACTTTCAAAAGACATGCGTGTTCTTGTACTTGGTTCAAAAAAAAGTAGCATGAGAACCTTGCCGTTAAGAAGAGTTGATATTTCCTTTCCGCGAGCAATTGGTTCCAGCTTTTCAGCGGTGTTCAGTATATGGTCAATCATATCCCGCGAAAAATCTTTCATTGAGATGATATGTTGATTCTTGAATCTCATCTGAAATGTAAAAGAATTGCATTGGATATAATATTTGCTGAATATCATGAAAAAAGGTGTTTTAACTCTGCAATATCGCTGTCAACATGACATTACAAGTCACTATTACTTGATTTCGTCCAGGAAAGAAATCAGTTCCTTTGCCTCGGCAACCTTCTTTTTAACCAGACGCTCATGGAAATGCTTTTCTTCTCCCCTCCTCCGTCCCTTCTCAAGTTCTTTGAGGTCCATTATTGCACGGAGCAGTCCAGCAGTTTTGTTGAAAAGCTTTTTCGCATTTTCAGGTGTTAGTTCTGCTGTTTGAAGGTATGTCTCGTATTCATGTTCTCTTCTGGAAAGGAGTGTGATGTAGCCCTTTATATGCTCCTTGTCTTTGTCTGATAACTCTGGTTTGTTTACCATTTCCCATATAAACTCATGAAGCATTATTGTTTTGCCGTCAATTTCAACCTTTTCAGGTATCTTCTCCCCAACCCAGAAGACATATCTATAAAGACTGTTTAGCAGCTTGGCACGTTCACGTTTGGTAATGAGTTCCATTTCAAACATATTACTCCACCTTTTAGCACTGCCCCAATTTAAGTATTTTTATGTAGAGATTGCAACCATAAACTCAAACTTCACAGGTCTGTGAATAAGCTTTGCTACGCGAAGTGAACTACTCCACGCTTACGCATAGAGCTTCTTGCTTCATTCTTTGAACCATCGTTCACAAGTCCACAAGCCCTTCCCC
>CAZQWP010000235.1:0-2168 GCA_964597005.1 uncultured Methanosarcinales archaeon
CGTGAAGATGATGTTAAAAAAGCATGTACACAAAATATACTAATATGGTCATAACAATGTGTAGTAGACAAGGTTGGAGAAAAGCATATCGTACCACCTATTCACCTATTATTTGTTTTTCATTCACTCCAATAAAGATAGCTTTGTCTTGACCATTTATCCACTTTTGTTTTCCTTCAGTTCTTTTTTCATTTTTTTAAATGGCTTTTTCAATATCCATATCTTTATGAATGATTAAAATGTGAGTTGGTATTTGAGGATACCATCTATGAATAAAAACATGAATGCCGAAATAAAAGCTATGCTGTTATCGATTGGATCGGTTGATATGGATGCCTCCGTTCTTGGGACAAATCCAAGTTCAACCGCAGGACCTGATGCCGGAAGCTCTTCATTTTTCTTCAAATCCGGTGGACATCGCGTGAGACTCGGTGTTAACAGGGATTCGCCACTTAAGGTAAGGATACTTGATCATGGCCTTGTAATAGAAAAGGATGGTATCGAAATCGTACGTGGGGAAATTGAGACTGCGCTTGCCCACTGTCCAAAACAGGCATATATTACACTCTGTGAGAAATGCATCTATGACTGCAAGTTCTGCCCTGTTCCGAAACTCAACGGGAAAGTAAAAAGCAAGGACGATGTCTTAAAAATTGTGGATGATGTCTTTAGGGCAGGTGAACTCAAAGCAATTTCACTGACATCAGGCGTTGAAAGATCACCCGAGGATGAAGTCGACCGTGCAGTTGGGATTGTACGGGTGCTTAAGGAAAAATACAACGTACCTATCGGAGTTTCAGTGTGTCCCACAGAGGATTCCTCACAAAAACTTTATGACGTTGGTGTTTCTGAAGTCAAATACAATGTTGAGACAATGGACAGGGAAATATTTAAAAATGTATGCGGTGACTTTTCAATTGATTTCATACTCAAGGCATTGAAGGAAGCAGTTGACATATTCGGTAAAAACCATGTCTACACCAACTTTATCATCGGGCTTGGTGAGACTGACGAAACTGTGAAAGCGGGAGTTGAAGAACTGGCAGGTATTGGTGTTATCCCGATACTCCGCGCAATAAATCCGCATCCACTCCGCAAAGGCGAAACAACGACCATAAGGCCCAGTGCAGAACGCCTTCTCAAGCTTACCCGTATGACGCGCAGTACTCTTGACAGATATGGACTCAGGGCCGATGTTGCACAGACGATGTGTCTTCCCTGTACAGGCTGTGATCTGACACCTCACATTGACCTATAACAAAAAACGATGGACCTGCCTCAAGAATGCAGTACTTCTTCCACAGTCATACCGTGGTGTATGATCTTTGAGATATTTGAGACCAGAACTGTCGGATCATCCGATTGGAACACATTTCTTCCGATTGCAACTCCCCTACCGCCTGCCTTGAGTGAGTCATATACCATCTGAATAAGTTCATGTTCGGTCTCCATTTGCGGTCCGCCTGCAATAATAACTGGCACAGGGCATCCCTTAACAACTTCTGAAAACGTATCGATGTCTCCTGTGTAGTTAGTCTTGACGATGTCGGCGCCGAGTTCTGCACCAATCCGAGCAGCATGTTTTATGTATTCAACGTCGTGTTCGGAGGTAACCTTTGGACCTCTTGGATACATCATTGCAAGAAGTGGCATTCCCCATTCATCGCATTTTCTTGCTACAAACCCAAGGTCTTGAAGCATATTAGCTTCGTCCTCTGCACCCACATTAATGTGAACAGATACGCAATCTGCCCCAACTTTGATCGCTTCTTCCACAGTAGTTACTAGTATTTTATGGTTCGGGTCCGGTCCGAGGGAAGTTGAAGCCGAGAGGTGGATAATTAGTCCTACATCATGTCCATAGCCCCGGTGTCCGTATTTTGGTAGTCCCATGTGCCCGAGAACTGCATTTGCACCGCCTTCTGCAACCTTGTTCACCGTTGCAGGCATGTTGATCAGTCCTTTGAGGGGACCTGCACCCACACCGTGGTCCATTGGTATTATAATAGTATTGCCGCTATTTCGATCAAATATCCGTTCCATCCTCACAGATTTGCCAATTTCACTCATGGAGATGGAATAGAGTCTGATACTAAATAACTTTTCCGAAGATAGATCGGCGAGATGAAACTGATTCAACATAGAGAGATTGAAGGTAAGATCAAAAC
>CAZQWP010000236.1:0-2163 GCA_964597005.1 uncultured Methanosarcinales archaeon
TTTTGGAAAGTACTATAGAAACATCTGCCATCATCATCCCACGAACACCATATTAATATATATTAACAAATTCATGATGGAAACCTGATATAAATTGAATTATTAAGAAAAACAGAGCAGGATAACCAAAAATGAGGATCATAGCTTTTGTAGGAATGCCTGCCTCCGGTAAATCCGAGGCTGCATCGGTTGTCAGGGACATGGGTATTGCGTATATCAACATGGGGGATGTGATACGTGAGGAAGTGAAAAAAAGAGGTCTTGAACCCACGGATTCCAATATCGGTGGTGTTGCCACTAAACTTCGGGAAAAGGAAGGTATGGACGCTGTTGCAAAGCGGTGTGTCCCGAAAATAAATGGCGCTTCATCAGATCTGGTGGTTGTGGACGGGGTCCGAGGAATTGCAGAGGTCGAGTTTTTCAAGGAAGAATTCGGGAACGATTTTACTCTGGTCTTCATCGATTCACCCATCAAACTTCGTTTTGAACGGATATTATCACGGGGGCGGAGTGACGATATGTCCGATCTTAATGCCCTGCGCATCCGGGACGAGCGAGAACTCGGATGGGGATTGGGAAAAGCTATAGAGGTTGCAGACATCGTTATCGAAAACACTGAAGAGCTTGACGATTTCAAAACTAAAATTCGAGAAATTATGGAGAGGTCACATGATCGAAGTTGAGGTCTCGGCAGTTGTCAACCCCACCGAAGAGATAGAGAAGGTAGCTATTGCCATTGTGAATATATTCCATGGGTTCGAACTGGATCTGGATGAATCCACACAAAAACCCCGCCTGATTGGGTCTGGGGAGATTGGTTCGCTTAAGGTAATGCATGAACTGTTCAGGAAGGAACAGGTGCTGGATACTGCACGCAAGCAGCTTGAGAAGGGGCGTTCGGTTGACAGGATGTCCACACACGTTATTATCAACAAGCAGGTGGCATTTGTTAACTGTTTGAACTTTCCCGCAGAAGAGGAGCCTCTCGGCTCGATACATATTATTATAAAGGCGGGTTCGGAGCATGAACTTGACAGGCTGGTTGACTGGCTTGCACCTCCCACAGAGGAAGGGATACCACTGTTTGAGATCGATATTACAGAAGTTTAAATTTTAGTTACTTGTAAGAATCTCCATGCGTAAGCGTGGAGTAGTTCAATGCCAAAATATGGGGATTTCACAAACTCCTCTGTCAAATAGGAAGTGTGTCTAATGAGGATGAAACGGATAAGTTTTTCGTCACGTTTGGTGGTTGAAGACCCATTTTACTGGGTCTATGGCTTAGAAGACCTTGGTTTCACAGGCTGGGAAATTGTACAGGACGGGGTTCAGATTCTAAACACCGGCACACTGGAGGACGTGAGGAATATCCAGAAGACCACAAATCTTGAATTGACGCTGCACCTTCCGTTTTCTGACCTGAACTCCGGGACTCTGAATCCGGGAATACGTCATGAAGTCCTTAAGCAGATGATGGACAATATCGAGCTGGCGTCGGACTTTGTTGAACTTGCAGTGGTCCACCCAGGATACCTTTCACCCTACGGTTCGCTGTTCCCGGAGCGTGCATGGCAGGCAAACATCGATGCACTGCAACTGGTCTGTGACTTTGCAGCAGATCACGGGATTCTGGTTGCTTTGGAGAATATGCCTGATGTGCCCGGTGTCTTCGGGAAATGTCCGCAGGAGATCCTGCGCATGACCGGAGAGGTTAGCTGCGAGAACATCGGCTTCACTTTTGATGTCGGTCACGCCAATACCATGGGACTTACGGATGATTTCCTGAGGGGATGCGCAGAAATGGTCTCACACGTACACCTGCACGACAATATGGGCAAGAAGGACGAACACCTCCCCGTCGGAAAAGGAACTGTGGATTGGAAAACCGTGATGCACGGATTGTCCAATTTCAAGGGAATATTCGTGACAGAAGTTGGTTCCATAGAAGATGGCGTGGAGAGCCTTGAGTTTTTGAAGGGGCTTTAAGGTTGGGATTGGGTTATTGTTTTTATACCATTTTTCAATTGATTCTGTTTGCCAAGAATATAGCTCTGCATTTAACTTTTAGCCGAGAAGTCCCCTTTCGTAAGATGGGGGATGAAAGGTGTACATGGGTGATCGGTTAAGGTGATTTTTCCCTTGTTAGCACATCGTTTTTGAACA
>CAZQWP010000237.1:0-2141 GCA_964597005.1 uncultured Methanosarcinales archaeon
TAATGCTGATGTCGATTCTGCCGATCTTCTTTAGCGGCTCTTCTAAATACTCAGGCGAAGATGAATCTTCTGTTCCACTCAATGCACCGGGCTTCGATGCAATCGCTGGAAATCATGTTAGCCATGAACTAAATTCAATTGCAGACGGTTTGTCCATTGCACCGCAGGGTGTTTCATCTGCACAATATCTTGATATTTCAAGGATTAACGGCACTCTTCTTGAATCTTTTCTTGCCAATGCGATACCCCCTGATGAGATGTATAATGCCAAGGTCACTAAAACATTTAGTGCGGAATACGCCAGTGAACAGTCCTGGTTTCAACTGCATACGATCTCTCCTGAGATAATTGCCTTTGACTACTGGGTATCCCCGGCGCCATACAATGGATACCAGTTTTTGGTTCGCAGTACTGACAATTACAGTATAGGTAATGTAGTTGGAACTCCCACAATTTATGGACCACAGAAAAAGGTAGAGAGCGTTATCGGTGTCCTATCGGGAAGTGCTGAAAAGTCCAGCGACTTTGATCGCATATTAAGTCATGCGGATATGGGTGCTCAATTCCAGCGTGTAGATTCACATACAGACGGTTTTGCAGACCAGTTTTACGTGGACCTGAAGAAACTCGCAGACGGACGATATTCTAGGACGGTGGTCTATCTCAATCCAACCAACAGTACACTCGGGAATCTTACACAGCTTCAGGCAAACAGCACAGAGCGGGGAATCATATACAATGTAACCACGGATGGGGACATAACAAAGGTGGAAATAATATCTGATGTCGTGAGTGTTGTCTCTGAATCGTGGATGTGAGGTTGTATATCTCATGTCATGGTTTTCTCAAATAGCGGTAAAATAAACGGGTAGATTATGATGACAGGCGAACTTAACGACGAACAGAGGCGCCGCTATGCCAGACACATTGTCTTGCATGAGGTTGGCGAGGAAGAGCAAAGAAAGTTGCTAGTTTCCAGTGTTCTCTGTATCGGTGCGGGGGGATTAGGTTCACCTGTGATTCAGTATCTTGCAGCCGCTGGTGTTGGGACGCTGGGGATTGCAGATGATGATGTGGTGGACCTGAGCAACCTCCAGAGGCAGGTAATACATGCTGGTAATGTGGATGTGCTAAAAGCAAAGTCTGCCGCTGAGTTCGTGAAAAAACTGAATCCTGATGTCACTGTTAAGACTTATGACGGGCGGATAAATCCTGATAATATCATGGGCATAATAAAGGATTATGACATGGTGGTGGATGCATCTGATAATTTTGCAACCCGTTATCTTGTGAACGATGCCTGCGTGCTTGCAGGCAAGCCGCTTGCACATGGCAGCATCTTCCAGTTCGAGGGACAGGCAATGACCATTCTTCCCCATGAAGGACCATGCTATAGATGCCTTTTCAAAAAGGCGCCGCCTCCTGAAATGACAAAAACCTGCCAAGATGCAGGTGTTATTGGAGTACTTCCCGGGGTCATCGGGGTGATCCAGGCAACAGAGGTCATAAAATATCTCGTTGGAATCGGCAAATTACTTATCGGGCGCATGATATACTATGATGCATTGAAGATGACGTTCGATGAGATCAAGATCAAGAAGAACCCGAATTGCCCGGTATGCGGTGAGTATCCGAAAATTACATTTATAGAAGCCGAAAACTATTAAGATGACATTCTATTATATATATTACCGCATAAATGGCAATCAACCCAAAGGTTTATCAATTATCGTGCAATATGGATGTTGCACTTAATCGGAAGGTTAGGAGGGCTCGTGGTCTAGCTGGTTATGACGTCGCCTTGACATGGCGGAGGTCCTGAGTTCGAATCTCAGCGGGCCCACATTAAAACCTTTCCGGAGTTTTTTTCGGAAAGATAAAAACAAATTAAATCATTAAATCACTGCCTTATCGTTTTTATCAAAACTGATTTCCAGGTAGTGAACTATCTCACATGCCCAGGTAGCTCAGTGGGAGAGCGCTGCCCTGAAGAGGCAGTTGTCCCCGGTTCGAATCCGGGTCTGGGCACCATGAAATATACATATACATATCTATTTCAGTATACATCTTACATCAGTAGTGTAGTGGTTATCACCGGGCGTTGCCAACGCTCGAACTCGGGTTCGAATCCCGGCTGGTGT
>CAZQWP010000238.1:0-2117 GCA_964597005.1 uncultured Methanosarcinales archaeon
CACAACCTCGAAGTCCCATTCTTCACATCCTACAGCTTTGTAATAATTGGAAATAGTGTCTTTGCCGCGTTTTGTAGTAAATACCCTGGCTTGCGGTGCAATTCTCATAATTGCTGGCAACGAACTTGAATGGTCCATCTCAACATGGTTTTCAATCACATAGTCGATCTTTGAAGGATCGATTAAAGTTTTGATCGACTTGATCAACTCTCCCGCAAACTGCGCTTTTACAGTATCTATTAGTGCGATCTTATCATCAACGATCAGGTAAGAATTGTAAGTGCCACCTCTGGGTGTAGCAAAACCATGAAAATCTCGCAGATTCCAGTCTATTACGCCGAGCCAGTAAACACCTTTTGCCAGTTTTACTGGTTTGTTATCTTTGTCCACTCCTAACATCTCCAATACTATGTCTGCATCCTGAACTGTGTAGCATCCTCGAGAAATCCATCAATAAGTTCATAGTGACCCCTCTCGATGGATGCAAGTTTGTCAAAGAATTCACGCAAGATGGTGTCGTCTGTACGTCTGGAAAGTTCCGTGTAGAAATATTCGGTCTTCCGCTCCAAACGAAGTGCTGCGAGATAGACTCCTATTTCATGCATGCGCTCATCCGTGAACTCGGCATCAAAAACCGGTTTAAAATCCGTTGTTTTAGACTCTACATCTGGCACCTTTTTGTTTTTTTGATAAGCTTTCAGGTATTCGACGTGTTTGCCTTCTTCCCTAGCAAGATAACTATACAGGTTAGTTACACTAACATTTTTTATTCTGGATGCCTTATCCTGATAGAAGTCCCTGTTCTGTTCTTCGATTGAGATCGCCATCCCAAGCATGTCATCAAGCGTTTTCAGTTTCCCGATATCACCAGTAATTTCTTCTAAGATGCCCATTGTTATTTAACCTCCATCTGTTTCTTTGCCGTCTTCTTCCAACCGTTCAGGTGTTCATGGAGGGTCCCATACTATTTCCACCACTGCCATGCTTATAGCTTCAAGAGACTCTACCTTATTTGTTCCTGTAAATGCTCGTTTTGTAAACTTGAACCTTTGAGTGTGGCAAGTGTTAATATCCCATATCTCTGAAAAATACGGGTATTAACGAGCATTTTATTTCTTATGCTATTGATTTCACCCGACCTTACCTTTGAGGGTGTCAATCTTGAGTATCGAATAAAGGCCACAATACCCAATCGCTCCAGTAACAAGCAGGACTAGACCAAGCAATGCAATGATATATGTTGCCATACCTGTAGTTACAACCTGTGCTGCACCCACATACAGGAGCACAAGTCCGAGAACGACCCGGACTGCCCTGTCAACTGTTCCTTCGTTCTTTTGCATATTAAACTCCCCTTTTATTTCAATGAAAACCCGTTGATGTGAAGTTTCTGATTAAGAGGGATCCTTGTTGGTTTTTTGGGTGACTCATCAGGATACCCAAGTGGAATGACCGTTGCGACATCGTAACTGTCCGGAATCTGCAGAAGTAGTTTTATCTTTTTACCATGGAACGTAAGTGTTACACCCCCAAGTCCCTCTGCAGTTGCTGCAAGAAGTATATTCTCAACACATGCATAAGTCGAACCCAGCGCATCTTCAGAGAGTTCATTGTTGTAACATACTATCAGCAATACCGGTGCCGTCTCAAGTGCCACCTTCTGGGGTGGAATCTTAATACGCATCCCGGTAATCTCGTCCCTAAGCTTTCGATCTTTTACAAGGATGAACTCCCATGGCTCACGGTTGAATGCATTTGGTGCCTGAGTACCGGCACTTAAAATCTTATGGATGATCGTATCAGACACAGAGTCGGATTTGAACTTCCTGATACTCTTTCGTTTCTCGATCGCTTCGTATAGATCCATAATACCCCCACCAAAGACTGGACCAATCAGCTATATCTTTAATAGAATTACTTCGTTTGATATTTAAATACCTTTCCACATTGTTTTTTTCACAATGTTCTAAAGAATGTTATGTGCAGTCTTGCTTCTGATTTTCAATCGCATACATGAGAAATCACCTTTTTTTAAGGTTGATTGGAACAAAAGAAAATACAGTTGTAAGTAATGATCAATAAATTATTAAAATAATTGCTTCGGTTCTTATTTTTCT
>CAZQWP010000239.1:0-2115 GCA_964597005.1 uncultured Methanosarcinales archaeon
GTTATATATTAGGTATATCAGGTGGCTCTGTGACCCAGAAAACACAAAATCGCATAAATGATCTGTTCAGGTCATGCCCAAAAATGGTGCAATTAAAAAACACAAGTAACTTTATTAATTATGCTTTCTACTATTATTAAACAGGTTTAGGGCGATTAAGGTGGCTTAATACCGGAGACATAAATAATTCTCATGTTCAAATATCATCCATATTTGAATTCATGATCTGGGGTAGGTAGTATGGATTTTTATCAGGAGCGTATAACAACAATTCATGATTTTTGTATAAACTCGGAAGACATGATAGAACGCCTGCATAAGTTATCAGTTGTTCGACCAGCGGTCATTATTATTCCAATGTTATATGAGGAAATTGAAAATGAACCTCTACCAAATATCATTAATGACCTGAATGAATGTATGTGTCTCAAAAAAGTTATAATCGCACTTGCGGCAGACAATTCAATCCAGTATGAACACGTGCTTAAATTTTTCGATCGATTGAAGTTGCCTCATCTGGTGGTCTGGTGTAATGGACCGCGAATCCAGGCTATTTTGGAGGAACTGAAGGAAGAAAAATACCTTGATGTCACTTCCTTCGTAGGAAAAGGAAAGGACGTCTGGATCGCAATAGGTATAGCAAGTCTTGAAGCGTATGCAATAGGACTTCATGATGCTGATATTATTACTTACTCTAAAGACCTCCCTGCAAAATTATTGTACCCCATCGTTGAACCGGAACTTGACTTTTTTTTTAACAAGGGTTACTATGCAAGGGTAAATAGGGAAAAAAGGATGATACACGGGCGTGTGTTCCGTCTTTTTGTCCGTCCAATGCTTGAAGTCCTGCAAATTGATGTAAAGTATGAATCCGAAATGTTGCAATACCTTCAGGCATTCAGATACACCCTTGCAGGCGAGTTTGCAATGACGTGCGACCTTGCCCTTAATATAAGAATTCCGGGTGACTGGGGACTTGAAGTCGGGCTACTTGCCGAGGTCTACAGGAACACTACCGTAAAAAGGGTTTGCCAGACAGATCTGGGATTCTATGACCATAAACACAAAAGTATGAGTTCCGATGCAGGTGAAGGGCTCTGTAAGATGGTAAGGGATATATTAGCAACGTTTCTGCGTATAGTAACCGAAACCACGGAAACTCGGATATCAGACGCGTTCCTTCACAGTATCCGCGTCAAGTACAAACGCTTTGCACAGGATCTGATACGTCAGTACTATGCAGATGCGTTCTCCAATGGTCTTGAATATAACCGTCATCAGGAAGAGAGATACGTAGACGCATTTTCAGAGGTCATCATGCCAACGGGAGAAGAATACCTGAAAAACCCTTCCGGAATACTCCTTCCAGATTGGGCGCGCGCATTATCCGCAATGCCTGACCTTCGGAACAAATTGCTGAAAGCTGCTCTTACTGATGCTGCAGAGTATGAGGGAGCAAAAGCTGATTAAAGATCAAATATTGTAACTGTAGCTTAGAGATCAAAAGAAGAAAAAAGGATTGGGTATTTCAACCTGCTCACATCGTGCTCTGGATATAGAGGAGCATCTCCTTGTTCAATTTACTCTCGCGTGCCAGTGTTTCTGCAATATTTTCGTTTGAGTTACCTTTAGATTTTAACTCTTTTATCTTCTCTGTGATGTCGTTTGAGACGGTGTAATATTCGTTTATGTCTTTTCTGTGACCCCATACGTCCCCTTCGATCAGCTTGATCTTTTGCATATCAAGGAACATCTCAATCGATTTGGATATCGTGCGTTTATACGAACTCGGAAGCTGGATTACCTCAACTTTCGGGCATCTCTGTACGAGTGTGAATATGTCTTTGTTCGAGGGTCTAAAAGCCAAATGTATTACTTTCTCATTTTGGTCGAGATTCGGCATCTCTTCTCGTGAACTAACAACTCTTATTTTCATATGATCACCCCATCGTTTTTGAAATACGTTTTAAACTTGATAAAGTATTGTATGTATTTACCTATTAAATAATTATCTATTGACCGGTTTAAAAACTGAATGCATCAATCCTTAAATCGGGTTTCCACAGCATCTGCATGAGCTTGTAACCCCTCTTTCTTAGCAATGGTGATGATTGT
>CAZQWP010000240.1:0-2108 GCA_964597005.1 uncultured Methanosarcinales archaeon
CTCCTTCCCAATGGCTTTTGATAGTTTTTGCTTTTTTACACTGAAATCTTATTTTTTTATGCATATTACATATTAATATATAAGGTCCAGGCGGTCAATACATCGACTAAGCAAAATCTTTAAATATAATAGATAAGAAGAAGGTTACCTGTTGGTGAGTATTAATGAAGTATGTAATTGCAATAATAAGGCCTGAAAGGCTTGAAGAAGTCAAACGTGAACTTCAGAAAGTTGAAGTGAACCGATTGACAGTATCGTCTGCTTCTGGTTATGGTGCACAAAAGGGACACTTGGAAGTCTACAGGTCACTGGAACTCGAAATAAGCCTCCTCGAAAAGCTCAGGATTGACATCGCAGTAAACGATGATTTCCTGAAACCAACGATTGAAGCAATACAGCGGGGAGCAAAGACTAACACCGGCTGTATCGGAGATGGCAAGATATTTGTTCTGCCACTTGAAGACGTCATAAGGATCCGCACGGGTGAAACCGGCTCCAGTGCAATCTAGGATGTGATAAAAATGGCTATAGAAGCAGCAGATACTGCATGGGTCCTGATATCATCGGCACTGGTACTACTCATGCTTCCAGGACTTGCATTATTCTACGGAGGGATGGTCAGGCGTAAGAATGTTTTGAGTAGCATGATGCACTCGTTTGTTGCAATGGGCATCATTGCTGTGGAATGGGTAATAATTGGTTACTCGCTTGCTTTTGGGACCGGGAACTGGTTTATAGGTGGCTTTGAACACGTATTCCTGCGGGGGATTGATCTCTACTCAGTATCAGGCACCATTCCGACATATGCATTTATTGTATTCCAGGGGATGTTTGCAGTAATTACACCTGCCCTTATCTCCGGAGCTGTTGTTGGACGTATTAAGTTCAAATCCTACATCGCATTCATTACACTCTGGAGCCTGGTTGTCTATGCACCAGTCTGTCACTGGGTTTGGGGCGGCGGTTTTCTCACCAGTGAAGCACTTGACTTTGCAGGTGGCACGGTTGTTCATATAACATCAGGGATCTCTGCTCTTACAATTCTGGTTTTTCTTGGCAGGAGGAAGGGGTATGGTACTGATTCAATAAGGCCGCACAATATTACTCTCACTCTTCTTGGTACAGGGCTTCTCTGGTTTGGATGGTTCGGGTTCAATGCTGGATCGGCCCTTGCTGTAAATGAGGTCGCAACACTTGCGTTCATGACAACATTCGTTGCACCCGCAGCCGCAGGACTTGCATGGATGGCAATAGAATGGTTCCGTACAGGAAAACCAACTGCCCTTGGGTTTGCAACTGGCATCTTAGCAGGACTTGTTGGAATCACCCCTGCTGCGGGTTTTGTCACTCCGATGGCAGCAATTATAATTGGTGCTGCCGCAGGATTGATTTGTTATTGGGCTGTGGTGCTCAAAGGTAAGCTGGGATATGATGACTCACTTGATGTTTTCGGAGTTCATGGTGTTGGCGGGATAACAGGTGCCCTTTTAACAGGGGTATTTGCAAGTGTTGGAGGCACAGGTCTTCTTTTTGGAAATTCACACCAGTTACTGATCCAGTTTGAAGGAGTTGTCATCACGATCCTCTATGCATGCGTTGTCACAATCCTAATTGGGTTTGTGATTGACAAGACGATGGGAGTCAAGATCGATGAAAATGCAGAAAACATTGGACTTGATAGTACACAGCATGGTGAGGCAGCATATAACTATTGAGTGTAGATAATCCTCCATCTACACTTTTTAATTTTTAAGGAACAAAGAGTTAGTGAGGTATGACATGTCAATCAAAGAAATTTTAGGCAAATATTCTGAAAAAATTAATAATGTTGCTATCCCCACATAGGATAAAAGAATTTTCAAATTTTTCACTGATATTATGTACAGTTTGTTTCAAAAAATCAATGACAAGAGGATTTACTAATGTGTGTCTTCTATACTTTACACATTGCACAAAATGATACTGCAATGAATATACAGAATGACTCCCTTTGTCAAGATTGTATTGCATAGTTAATAATATTATAATATAACTATATATGTTGTCTTTCAATGGGCACAGTCTCATAATCCAGTTATAGGGTAAAAGATAACAATATCATCACAATA
>CAZQWP010000241.1:0-2075 GCA_964597005.1 uncultured Methanosarcinales archaeon
AGAGCATTCGACATATATATGAGGTTAGAGACTCTATCTCTAATGGGAGTTGGAATACTTGAAAGCGTTAATACTTAGTGCAGACAATTTTGAGGACCAGGAACTGTTCTATCCGCTCAACCGGTTGAAGGAAGAGAAAATAATAGTAAAAGTGGCATCCATGGAAAAAGGAAACATCGTGGGGGAACACGGTTATTCCATTAAGGTAGATAGGACCTTTGATGATATAGTTCCTGATGGATTTGATATACTCGTGCTTCCCGGTGGGAAAGCACCAGAGAAGGTCCGGCTTGATTATAATGCACTTGAGATTGCAAGGCATTTTTTCAATAATGACAAGACTGTGGCAGCAATATGCCATGGTGCCTAGACACTCATTTCTGCAGGTGTGCTGGAGGGACGCAGGGCCACATGTTATATTGCGATCAGGGACGACCTCAAGTTAGCAGGTGCCATTTATGAGGACCGGGAAGTAGTGGTAGACGGCAATCTTATCACTTCAAGACACCCGGCTGACCTTTACGCTTTCGGGAGAGAAATAGTAAAGCAGATAAATGTTTAAGGATAAGAATAAGCTTGGATGAAGCTGAACCCGGGTAGAATAGCGAGCATATTGTCTCTCCTGATGTACACCCAACAGACACCTTCGACAGTTCAAACTATGGTAGGTTCGATCAGGACAAAAATAGATGTAGTGGACATTTCGGAAGGCGGGCATCTTGAGAAGGATTTCGATACTGACTTCATGGCTGAGTGGTGGTACCTGAACGGGACTGCAATATTAATGGCTGATGATGGTGAAAAAAAGGATGTTGGATTTTTTGTTGTACTGGCACATCAGGAATCCCCTTTTTTTGCGAACCCAGCTGGAAAACAGCTTTCACATATGCTTACTTTCTCAGGGTTCTTTTCTGATGGCGGTGCAGATGACTTCTATTTTGTTGAGACCCATGTCCCGCAGGACGAACTTGATAACTATGTCGCACTGGGTACGCCTTACGCAAAATACCTGTACCCGGATGGCTCAAAGAGGTTCGATGGCTCTAAAGCATCCGGCTATAACCTGTCTTATGCAGCAGATGGGATGAAAATGAACCTCTCTTTCCAGACAAATATGGACAGGACAAACGATCAGGCAGACCTTCCCCTTCATTTCACTGCATACGAGGATTCCTATGGCATCCTTCGGGGTTCAATAGTTGTTGACGGCAAAAGATACGTGATCACGCAAGGTGAGGGATATATGGACCATATGATCCCCATGACAGGCAACGGCGGCACATGGCCCATGGATATGCATGGCTGGAACTGGTTCGAGGTGACAACAGAGAACCATCAGGTGGTTGCTTATGCTGTGAGGGGTCTTGAGGATGGTTACGAGAATTATTCGTACAAACACCTGACGTTGCTGGACAAGCACACCGGAAAGGTGATCACTAAATACTCGGACGATGAGATAACGATCAATGAGACGGATTGGATTGATGAGACAAAGCACAGCAGGAAAAGACCAACAAATATTAGGTTCTCTACCACCGACCTTGATGTTTCCCTCAATACCGAAAAGGTGGTATATTACGACCAATCCGATTCCATCGTTGCTGTTGGTTTTGTTAATTTCATGGCTTTCCAGCCATACGGTGCAGTGGTCCGGTACAACGGTGCTATGGAGAATGGAAGCGCTTTCTGCGAATACCTAGTCACTGACATGGCTGTTTTCACCCCTAAAATAAAGATAAGAAAATAGCGACGAGAAAATGGCGTGCTGCATGATAATTGCACATCATACCTAATTTATAACCATTTGTAACCTTTTTCCCTTGGTATAATCTCAGTAATCCAGATGGTATTGTTTTCAATTGAATATATGGCTCTGTAATTACCAATCCTTAACCAGAATAGGTCATATCTGCCTGTTGTACCCTTTAATTTTTTTATATCCGATATGGATTTGTTATTATAAGGGTCATTTTCAAGTGTTCTAAGACCGGATTTTATTCTATTTGCAGTGTCTATATCTAGTTTTTTAAGAAACTTAGCTACATCCGGATGTAGTTTGATAACGAAGGTCATTA
>CAZQWP010000242.1:0-2074 GCA_964597005.1 uncultured Methanosarcinales archaeon
GGAAAACAACATGATATGCCACTTTATCAGCGTGAAATGATATGTGATTGTGGTAACAATATTGATAGAGATAGAAATAGTGCTATCAATATCATGTTACGTTACCTATCACAAAATGCCAATTGGACAGGCTATCGGGATTTTCTCGATAATTTACAAACAGGGCTACAACTTGTAGTTACTTGTAAGAATCTCCATGCGTAAGCGTGGAGTAGTTCAAACGACTTGAAACGACATCACCTTTATTAAGTTTAGTGACCAATATAAATTATAAATTTTGAGGACATACTGATGGGCAAGAGAACTCGAATTATCAACGATCCTTCTGAACTGGTACCATTGCTTCGTACATTTGGTTCAAGAACGCATAAAAAAGTATTTGATTCACTTTCTAATAGATGGATGACAAAAGAAGAACTTGATGAATACATGGGTAGTGATGTTACCAATAGTATCAGTATATTAAAGAAAGGTGGATTGATAGAAAGCCAGTGGCGTATGCCAGAGCCGGGAAAAAAGCCCAACATGGAGTATCATACATCATATTCCAAGGTACAGGCAAATTACCAGTGTTCTTTTGAAGATCTTAGCGACATCATCATGCTGACATTTAAGCCGTATGAGGAAGTCCAGGATGCTATCGAAGAACTCGAAAAACTGGTGATAGAAGGTAATTATTCCATGAGCAGTTTAATTCGTGCACTTAACAAGAGTCCATGGTACATACGTGCAGTTGCACGCCGCTCTAATAAGTTATCTGTTATGGGCCAGAGGCTAAAATTATTTGAGGAAACTGAATGATCGAAATCCTGCAAAGCAAGAGCGGGATCACAAAATTTCAAATTTTGATAGAGGTTGCTGCCCACCAGCCGTTTGTTCGCCAGAAGGAAGTTGCTGAAAAGGTAGGGGTTACGCCGCAAGCTGTATCTGAATATGTCAAAGAGCTCACATCCGAAGGTTTTATTATTTCAGAGGGGAGGGGACAATATCGGGTAACTAAGAATGGACTGGAGTGGGTGCTTGAAAACGCAAGTGAGATGAAGCGGTATGCTCGTTCCGTTATTGAGGATATTATCAGTCATGTGTCGACCTGGACGGCAATTGCAGAGGAAGATCTGAATAGAGGAGAAAAGGTCTACCTCAAGATGAATGAGGGTCTCTTATATGTGGGCACAAGGGATGTTACAAATGCAACCGGTGTCAGCATATCAGATGCAAGGAAAGGAGAGGATGTTGGTGTTACAGATTTACATGGGTCGCTTGATCTTGAAAATGGCATCATAACAGTCTGCAAGATTCCACGAATTGAACGCGGAGGATCCAAGAATGTTGATATAAATCGTTTAATGATACTCGTCAGTTCAAAACCATATATAGCTGTCATTGGGGTTGAATCGCTTATTACCCTAAAGCAGATTAATGTGGTTCCGAATGTCATGTTCGGGGCAAAAGAATCGATCATAGAAGCTGCATTTCACGGTTTGTCATCGCTGGTTGTGTCAATAAGCGAGGAAGTTCCAACTCTTTTGAGTCGTTTAGAGGCTGAAAATCTGGAATATGAATTGGTTGATCTTAGCATTTCATCATGATGCGGATCAATAATACATCAAGTTTATACAGAAGATAACATGAAGTTGATTGCTATTTCTGATACTCACCTAAAAGGTGCAGCATTTTCTCCGGATATGATGGAGATAATTAAAGACTGTGATATGGTTGTACATGCTGGTGATTTCACGTCGATGGATTGCTACAAAGCACTTTCCTCTGCTGTTAAACTTAAGGCCGTTTACGGGAATTCCGATGATGCTGAACTAAAAAAGCTGCTACCTGAAAAATTGAAATTTGAATTGGATGGTGTATCGATTGGTGTAGTACACCAAGGTTCGCTTTCTATAACAAATACGACGGCTCTTCGTTATCTAGCTCTTGAGATGGATGTGAGCGTGTTGATATTTGGGCATCTGCACCGGCCTTTTATTGATAAGAGCGACGTCATGCTCGTGTGTCCGGGTTCGCCAACATCACCCAGAATGGCTGATCCGACCGTAGTGGAGCTGAAAATCGAGAATGG
>CAZQWP010000243.1:0-2074 GCA_964597005.1 uncultured Methanosarcinales archaeon
CTAGATTTTCAATATACCATTATGGAGGAAAATAAGTATGGAATATTTTTCCGGATTATCTGGTGAGGCAATATCATTTAGCATGATGATGATTATATCTTTTATCGCTCTTGGAATATTTGCTCACGGAATGTATATAAATATGAAAAAATGGGGTTTCGGCGCAACAGGATACGGAGGACGCCAATCAAAAGGTAGTTTTGTTGTTTTCCTGAAGACGTTTATTTCCTATCTACGCAAAGAAGGAATACACCATGGCCAGCCGATCTTAACTACTCTTGTGCTTGATATCCTTTTACAGAGACGGATCTTAAAGCGAAGTCCAATTAGATGGTTCATGCATGTCACGATCTTTGTCGGCTGGATGACGTTGTTCGTACTTTCGTTCACGATGTTCTTCTTTGAAATTCTTCACCTTGTGGGTTTTGAAATATTAGATCCGGCATATCTAAGGGAGATGTTGGCATATCCAAACACGGTATTTAGCTACATTCTTCTTGTTGGAGTAGTAATTGCAGTTTTCAGGAGATTGTTCATAACAGATGTTCGGGAAAGTACAATTGCATATGACTCAATCCTTTTATTAGGACTTGTCATTGTGGTAATTACTGGATTTGTTTCGGAAGGTATTCGCACCGGCGGATTCTGGGGATTTGGTATCCAGAGCCCAATAGCACCACCAGCAGCGTTCTTCCATGTAATCGTGTCACTCTTCTTCTGTATTGCATATATCCCTTACAGCAAATACATACATGTAATAGCTACACCGCTTACAATCCTGGCAAACAAGGGAGGCGAATAAAATGGCAAAAGGAACACCTTCTATTACAACCGATAACCTAACAGCAGTACAGCTCATGGAACTGGATGCATGTACCCGATGTGGGGAATGCGTAAACTGGTGCCCAACATATGATGCCTCAGGACAGGATCCGGGACTTGCTCCAAGGGATAAGATCCAGAGATGGAAAGAGTTCATGAACAAGTCCTATGGTTTAAAGGCACGTCTTTTCGGACCTAAAAAGATTTCCGAGGAGGAGATTGATCAATTTAAAGAAGATCTATACAGATGTTCAACCTGTGGTATGTGCGGTACAGTGTGTGAGTCAGGCATTAGTACAATTGAATTATGGGAATGCATGCGTGCAAACCTTGTAGAGCGTGGCAATGGTCCTTATGGCAAGCAGAACATGTTCTTAAAGCTTATTACAGAATATCATAACCCGTACATGAAAGACCCCAAAGACCGACTTGACTGGGTTCCGCCAGACGTTGTCATCAAAGATAAGGCAGACTATCTCTACTTTGGAGGATGTACAGCAGAGTACAGACAGAAGAAACTTGCATTTGCAACTGCCCGCGTTCTTAACCATCTTGGTGTTGATTTTTGTATGCTTGGTGAAAAGGAATGGTGCTGCTGTTCCGCACTTATCAGGACAGGTCAGCATGAAAAAGAAGAGATAGCCAGAAGGGCTGCAATTGCAAACATTGAAGCAATCAAAGAGACGGGTGCAACTAAAATCCTGTACGCATGTGCAGGCTGCTACCGTACTTCAATAATTGATTGGCCAAGGTTGCTTGGAGAAGAATTGCCCTTTGAGATCATTCACATTGCTGAGTTCCTTGAAGACCAAATCAGAGAAGGTAAGATCGAATGGAAGGCATCCGTTGACAAGACCGTGACCTACCATGACCCGTGTCACCTTGGACGTCATGTTGGTGTTTATGATCCACCACGTTACGTGCTTGAGAATATCCCAGGTGTGAAGTTCATTGAAATGGACAGGATAAAAGAAAACCAGCGTTGCTGTGGAGCAGGCGGTGGGGTAAAAGCAGGAGTTCCTGATCTCGCACTTGGTATTGCAGAAGCGCGTGTTCAGGATGCTCTTGATAAGAATCCGGAAATCCTTTCAAGTGCCTGCCCATTCTGTAAGCGAAACCTCTCAGACGGCAGGGATTCACTTGGTGAAAAGGGAGTGGCTGGTGCTAAGGAACTGGAAGTTGAGGATCTCATCGTCCTGGTTGCGGAAGCGCTTGGAATTCCCCTTGATGATTGTGTGGAAGAATAATTCTT
>CAZQWP010000244.1:0-2063 GCA_964597005.1 uncultured Methanosarcinales archaeon
GTTAAAAAAATCAATCTGGCAAAGCAGCTTCCGAGAGAGGTTCTGGAAAAACTCGTCGACGAAGATAACTGAACCAGTCCATATATGGATATATACCTGACCGGATTTCAAACCCCCAGATAACTCTGCGGGTTTTTAGCAAGCTACGATCGAATTTGTTCTTAATACCCTTCATCCATCGAAATATTTATCCTTCTAAGCACATCGGCAATAATCTTCTGGACTTCCGTGGCATGTTCTTCTGAAACCTCGCTGCCTTCTGTCTCGATCAATATTTTGATATCAGATACGATTTTATGAATGATTGAGATCATTTCGTCCTTACTGATGAGACCTGCATAATAAGCATAAAAAAACGTTGTGCCGCTTCGCTGTACTTTTCGTTTGAAGGCTGCATGTGCATTTGACACATCCTGCCGGGAGTATGGCTCATCCACAAAAGGAACAAGTTCCGGCAGGTTCTTACCGATCCATGTCATCTCCGACTGGTTTGAAATATTCTTGAAATCCGCACACAAACGTGCTATGACCCATTCACGCGCAGTGAAATGTGTGGTTCCTTTCAAAAAATGTGTCACATCAGAATAACTTTTGCTGTCCATTTTTTTGAATTTCTTATATTTATTCATGATATCATCTCGTAAACAGGGAAACGTCTGGTGTATTGCAACCATTTTATTACAATGATGCTACTATGAGCTTGGTAAATTAATAATTATTCCCGGACACTCCCCATATTCAAGAAAATTACAAATAAATAATTTGATATACCCCAAAATGAATTAAATAATAATAAAAATAAAACTTCAAAAGAGTGTGGAATTAATGGTCAAAGTTACTCTTGTTTATGCTAAATGGTGCAACGTGTGCCCGACAGCGGTCAAACTGTGGCGGGAACTGAAATCTAAATATGATTTTGAGTATGAAGAAGTGGAAGTGGACACACCTCAGGGTATGGAACTTGCTACTAAATACGGCATAAGGGGCGTACCAACAACAATAATCGACGATAAAGTAGGTTTTGTTGGTGTCCCGGACAAGCTCAAAGCCGCTTCAATGGTTTCCTGATAAGTGGAGAGGAAAATGCATGACCTTGTCATAATCGGAGGGGGACCTGCCGGACTGAGTGCGGGTATCTATGCTACTAGATACGGACTTGATGTAATTGTTTTAGAAAAAAACGAAATTAGTGGACAGATCGCATTAACTGATATTGTTGAAAACTATCCGGGGTTTACATCCATTAAAGGCATGGAACTCATGGGAAGGTTCAAAAAACATGCTCAGGATGCCGGTGTTACTTTTCAGAGTTCTGAAGTTTTGAATGTGAAAAACAAAGGAACGATAAAGATCATATCAACCGACAGTGGTGAACTTCAAGCAAAAAGCGTTATAATCGCAACAGGCGCAAATCCGAGACATCTGGGTATCCCGGGAGAAGAGGAATTTATCGGAAGGGGTGTGTCATACTGTGCAACCTGCGATGGACCGTTTTTCACAAACCTCAATGTGGTTGTTGTGGGGGGAGGCGATTCTGCAATAACGGATGCACTGATCCTTTCAAAAATCGCAAAAAAGGTCACTATTGTTCACAGGAGGGATGCACTGCGGGCCGTAAAGATAATGCAGGACCGTGCATTTTCAGCAAATAACATCGAATTTATCTGGGACACAGTTGTTGAAGAGATCATTGGCAACGATAGTGTTGAAAAAGTCGTACTTAAGAACGTGAAAAGTGGCAAAGTTAAAGAGATGCCAATTGAGGGGGTTTTCATCTACGTTGGAATACATCCGAATACGGGTTTCGTGGAAATCGACAAAAACCAGTCAGGGTTTATCATTACGAATAATCGCATGGAAACATCTGCTGACGGTATTTATGCAGCAGGCGACTGTCGCAAAACCTTGCTTCGTCAGGTTGTGACTGCCACCAGTGATGGTGCTGTAGCCGCTCTGGCTGCCTATGAGTACGTAGCAGGTGTGTAGCCGGGACAGTGACATACCGCCATCTACAAGACAGCGGCCTCCTGCTTCACTGACGTTCCAACGAACATCTCCACAGG
>CAZQWP010000245.1:0-2061 GCA_964597005.1 uncultured Methanosarcinales archaeon
CATGAAATTAAGACCAATATAGCTTATATGCAATAACGTTAAATTGGGTGTAAATGCCTGACAGATATACAAAAAACTATCCTGCAACAACCATACACAAAGACAGTGCTGCGGTTGAGTTGAATTTCCTTGTTGCAAGGGAAGAATCTGTTGAACTGTTCGTGAATGGCACACATGCAGCATCGATTCTTTCTTCTCCCGCAGAGGTCAAAGAACTTGCAGTTGGGCATGTGATATGTGAAGGGATAACGGGTTTTGATGGAATCCTTGATGTGCAGGTAGATGGTATGAAAGTGGACATTCACGTTGAACGTAACGAGGATTTTAAGATATGGCACGAACTTCGCTCATCCGGAGGCGTGGGTATCAGGTGGCAGACGGATGAAGATATCAACGTTATGTCTGATGCCGTATTCTCCCCCGAGTCCATATATTCAGGAACCCGGTTCCTTGAATCAGATGTGTATCGGTTGACAAAGGGGACCCACCTCGCAGCACTTGTTACCCCCAAAGGCGAACTGGCTGCGCAGGCTATTGACATTGGGCGCCACAATGCCATCGACAAGGTGATCGGGCATGCCGCACTTTCGGGGCTTGATGTTTCTGGTATGTACCTTCTCTCAACCGGCAGGCAGTCGGCCGGAATGGTACTAAAGGCAGCTCGAGCAGGTGTGCCGCTGGTCGTTACAAAGACCGCGCCCTTTGATAGTGGGATCGAGGCTGCAAAAAGAACTGGGATTGGACTTGTCGGTTTTGTATCAGAGAACCAGATGTCAGTGTTCGCCAATAAATGGCGTATTGCTGTAAACGGATGATCCGAATAACTAAAAGATTTTATCATGGGACGCTAATTCCATAATATAAATCCGGTATCCAGTTTAAAGTGAACCAGCAGGGATCCCGGATTATCCAGCAAAAATATACGGAGACATTGGCTTGAAAAATGACATGCTCCTGTGGGATGAGACAATATTCAATCAGGCCGAGGTGCTCGAACTCGACCATTTCCCTGAGTACTTCGCACACAGGGATAACCAGTTGCAGTCACTGAAATACTCCCTGCGCCCGGCAATGCGCGGTATGCGCCCTGTGAACTGCCTGCTCAGCGGACCGCCGGGTACGGGAAAGACCACTGCTGTCTGGAAAGTGTTCAGCGAAATGGAAGAATATGCTGACAATATAGTATTCGCAAAGGTCAACTGCCAGATGGATTCAACACGTTTTGCAGTGATCTCGAGGATATATAAAAAATTGACCAATATCACTCCCCCGACATCCGGTGTTGCGTTCAGGAAGCTCTTTGAGAAACTCGTGGGACACCTTGTGGAATCAGAAAAAGTTCTGGTGGTGGCATTGGACGATATCAATTACTTGTTCTATGAGAACCATGCTGATGAAGTGATGTACTCACTTCTGCGGGCACATGAACAATACCCCGGCGCAAAGATCGGGGTCATTGCCATTGTCAGTGATACGGGTCTGTCTTACCAGTTTGACCCAAAGGTGGGTTCTGTGTTCCTTCCCGAGGAAATCGATTTCCCGAGATATGACTACAAGGAACTCCGGGACATCCTTGCAAACAGGGTAAAGTATGGTTTTTTCCCGAACGTGGTTTCAGAAGAAGTGCTGGACCTGATTGCCGGATACGTAGACAGGACCGGAGACCTGCGGGTGGGTATCAACCTGCTCAAGCGTGCAGGACTGAATGCCGAACGCCGTGCAAGCCGTACCATCTCCACAGAGGATGTGGAAAAAGCATATGAAGCGTCCCGTCTGCTTCACCTTTGCCGGAACATCAGGTCGCTAACACCCGATGAGAGGAAGCTCCTCGAATTGATTGCAAAAGGAGAAGAGGCGCAGACAGGTGACCTGTACAAATCGTTCCACAAGATTACGAAACTTGGTTATACCCGCTTTTTTGAGATGGTGAACAAGTTGCAGTCACTCCAGTATGTGGATGCGGATTTTTCCGGCAAGGGGACGCGCGGACGAACCCGCATAATAACGCCGAGATACCAGCCTGACGATATACTGAAATGTCTGGGGTAACCAGCGGGGTGG
>CAZQWP010000246.1:0-2053 GCA_964597005.1 uncultured Methanosarcinales archaeon
TGGAAGGGATAGCGTTTTCGCAATTCATATTATAACTTCTTGTCGCACTCCTGTAAGACGATTCGATGGCAAATCGTCTTCGATATACTGTACTAACCTTTCTGGGAGTCCAGTTAACTCCATAAAAGACAAAAGCAAGGTTTTCGCATCCATGTTTATCTCTTTTCCCCTTTAGATACTTGACATCAATAATGATATTCAATCGAATCTCTTTTTTCTTAGGATTCTTCATTACATATTCAGCAGACCTGGCCTTTCTCCCTGTTTATCATTTTGTGGGGTTAAGTACCCTTGAAATCGTTGAAGGGTAAAACGATATCAACAGCCCCATCGTAAGAAGCAGCGTAACCACCCAGAAAACCGGAATATGATACGTGCTCTCCCACATGCTTGCAAAATCGAATATGAAAAGCACGGTCCCAAGATGCAGCAGCGACGAGCCTACCTGTATCATGTGACCTTCGCGGTCAAAGGTAAGTGCGCCGCTTTTTATAAGTGTCAAGACAAGCACAACCGCCTGTACAGCTATCGACATCACAAGGATAAAAGCAATCCCGGCTTCAATACTATATGCAATGGATATGACCAACGTAAGAACCAGTATACCTGCTGTAGCCTTTATGAGTGACGTTCGCGGCACGATACGTTTCGGGATACAGAGACCAAGGGCAAGCAAAAGTACAAGCACGAACGGATACACATACATGTTCATCAGGTTTATGTAGGTCGGGTACTGCACCGTGCCCTGCCAATCCGGGTTCATGGTAAATGCCCCGTAACTGTACCAGACCCCTAAAACGCACACAAGACCAATCGCAAAGAGTGCTGCCGATGTTGCAAGAATTAAGTAATAATCATAATTTTTGAGATTTAAACTCTGTATGCCCATCATATCACCTTTTTAAGTCTGTGCCACCGAATGTATCCCCGGGACCACGTAGGTCAGTAGGTACGTAAATACCAGCGATGCAAAGCACACGATCCCCAGAATCGCAGTGGCTTCCCACATGTACTTCCTATTCAAGTATATCCGTGTGTGCAGGTAGGCGCTGTACAGCACCCACATCATTATCGAACCGTTTATTTTCGGGTCCCACCACCAGTCACCCTCCCATGCAACAACTGCCCATGGGTAGCCAATAAGCATCCCCAACGTAAGGAAAAGGTAACCGATCTTTGCATGGCTATATGCAATCCGGTCGTAGACCACCTCTTTTCTGAGCAGCATGAAAAGACATGCCGCAAAGGTCACGGCAAGTGAGGCATAGGCTATGAAAAGCATTGGTGGGTGCGTCCACATGTACATCGAATTATAGTAGTAGGTTACGCGTCCAAAAACCTGCATGGACATCTGGCCGATAAACTGCGGGTCCTGCGAAGTGATTGCCTGCGTCCACCCCGTGATCTCAGAATGGACTACCGGCAGAGGATCTGCAAAGGGATTCGCGTAAAAATATGATATCCCGATAAGAAAGGAAAGCATGATATTCACCACTGGCAATACGGTTGTGGCTACATCACTATACTTCCATGCGATCTGCCATGCAAAGAATGAGAGGCACAATGCCCAGAAGTACATCTTTTCGGCCTCTATCCAAAGCGGAATTGCAAATCTTGAAGATGTAAGCTGGATGCCGCTCGTCTGGAATACATACGCTGCCACATAATCAGGATATACAACTTCGATGGTGCTATATATCTTAAAATGGAACCATGCAAACACCAAAAAACCAAGTGCCAGAAGGGTGGTGTTGACCTTGAGAAGAGTAGTGGAATATTCAATAACCTGTTCATCGCGTTTTACAAGACAGTATACTGATAACAAGAATAAGACCGCAGAGACAATGAGCGCATATGTTATTATCGGCTGCCCGATGGTAGTAACAAATTCCCGTGCGGCAAGATATTCCTGATAACCCATGCGGCATAGATTGATGTGTGATGTTAAAATAGGTATCGTTCATCTGTACGTTCCTTGCAACTTTACTTACTGACTACGATAGCGTCACTAAATTGCTGTAAATATGATTAGTCCTGTACCTATTACAGAATT
>CAZQWP010000247.1:0-2032 GCA_964597005.1 uncultured Methanosarcinales archaeon
ATACTAATAGGACTTATTCCTACATATATCAGAGCCACGCGGGGTGAAAGTAATATTTGAAATATATCGTATCGAGTAATCCAACAGTCTTTTTAGGACAGGTATTACAATTTGTGCGGGGCTTGCACATCCCCGCATTAGAAATGCGGGGTCTTGCTAGCGCCCCTGCGACCCAAGGGGATAAAAAAAGCAACCAATCTCAATATCAGTACGAATCCAGTTGCGACTGGATAATATCCTTCTTTTTTTTCTCCAGAAAACTGTACACTGTGCCATGATTTGCACCGTTTATGAGCATATCAATTGCGGTTCTTATTATCTGGTTTTGTTCCGGATGACCGAGAATACTCACGGTTTTCCCGTAAACCGATATTTTGACACCTATCATGCTTTCTGCAATTTCCCTGGTTTTCCCACCTTTTCCAATGATCCTCCCTTTCAGCCGCAGCATTTCTTTTGGCGTGCCTGCGACCCTTGATAGATCAATCACATCAAGCATCAGATAATCGTCATCAAAGAGTTCTATTGTTTTGTCAGGGTTAAAGCCACGCCCGATGGCACGGATTACATCTGCTGCCCTCATTGATTTGATGGGATCATCTCCCTGAATAATTTCAACCACCCCACTCTCGCTATCAATCTCAAGTTTGGAAGAGGATTTACTTTCAATGAGCATTTTGATATGCCCTTTTGGACCAATTATTGCACCAATTCGATCTTGAGGAATTTTGATATGTGTCATGTTAGTCAGCCTGTTATTGTTACTTTAAATGCGTTTTAATCATTTAATCTCTTCTTTTGTTTTTATAAAAGAGTAAAGTTCGTTAGGAGATGCTTTCACTCCAAAACGCTTGAAGAACCGGACAATGTTTTGAATGTCGCGACGCAAAAAATCATTTGCATGAGCATGTTCAAGAATTACGGATTGTCCCATATCTATAAGGATTGGGGTCATGTCCTGTGGATTGACCATAATATTATATTCGCTCAGGTCAGCATGCACCAGGCTCGCATCGAGGTAAAGTGTACGCATATATGCTACGACTGTATCAAAAATACGCTGTGCTTCTTCATTTTCAAGAACTGTGTCTTTTAGCAGTGGATAAGAATTGCCCTGTTCACCCATAAATTCCATGAGAAGAATATTTCTCTCGGTCGTGATTGGAGTCGGAACTCGCACACCAGCATTTCTTGCACGCTCTAAGTTTCTGAATTCTTTGCGTGTCCATGCAAATATGATGTCGTGTTTTTTATGTCCGATGTTTGCAAATCTTGGGTCGCCGAGTATGTAATCTTCCATT
Organism: uncultured Methanosarcinales archaeon; assembly: GCA_964597005.1. Classification (GTDB taxonomy): domain Archaea; phylum Halobacteriota; class Methanosarcinia; order Methanosarcinales; family Methanosarcinaceae; genus JAFGQV01. The sequence goes on from CAZQWP010000247.1 coordinate 1,302, forward strand.
GTATTGAAGGTACTGCTTGATATCCTGTATATCTTTACGGCAATTTCTCCTTCTTCACCATCTGCAAGGAATACATTTGCTTCTTTACCAGTACTAATCGAACCGCCCATTGCCTGGATCAAGCCTTTTTTTGAAAGGTTATAGAGAGATTTTAAGGTGGGGGTGTCAAAAACATTCTCCATTACTTTGAGCGTATCACTGTCCTTGCGCAGCATGCGCTTTTTGTCGATCCCTGTATCAATACGATGTACTTTTTTTACAAACGCTTCTTTCATATTCATCCTTGCAAATATCCTTTGCGTTCAAGCCAGTTCACCTGAGGTCTTGTGTATTTCCAGATGACATCGGCTTTAGAATCCTGAAAATCCCAAGCTGTTGCAATTACAATATCTCCTTCACGGACCCATGTTTTCTTTTTCATGGAACCGGGAATTCGACCCATGCGAACAACATCGTCCATACACCACAGTCGAACACGGTTTGCACCAAGCATGCTTTCAACAATTGCCAGCACTCCCCCATTTTCTTGAACGAGAGTGCACACACGTGTAATTTGAGGGGTCTCCTCTATATTTTTATTTTTCATATACAGCTCAAGACCTCTCTAATCCAATATCTGGATTATACCGTATGTACCATATGTTGTTAAAGGTTGCGTGTGATTATAGTTTTCAGCAAATATATATTCAATAGTGGAAACCGTATTTTATCGATTCATTTTTAAAAATAAT
>CAZQWP010000248.1:0-2008 GCA_964597005.1 uncultured Methanosarcinales archaeon
AACATTTTTCAAAAAATGTCGCAGTGTTTTATTTCATGTTGGCAAAATATCGCAATTGTTTGCTCGTATAAACATGAAACCCTTTTTATTTTGAGCTGGTAATCACCAATATTTATATATTTAGGGGAACCTAACTAACGAACATATAATTAACACGGTGAACAAATGCAATCTAAACGCATTGAGGAATACCTAGAAACTATTCTTTATCTTATCAATAAAAACAAAGGTCCGGCCAAGACAAAACAGATAGCTGATGAGTTGAAAGTTACTGCACCAAGTGTAACTGAGATGATTCAAAAACTTTCAGCTGAAGACCTTGTCAAGTACACTCCTTACTATGGAGTGGAATTAACAGAAGCCGGAGCCGTCCAGGCATCGAAGATCAGACGGAAGCATCAGGTGCTTGAAAAGTTCCTTGCTGATGTTCTGGGTGTCAATATAAACGATGCTCACAAAGAGGCATGCGAGCTTGAACATGCGGTATCTGACACAGTTCTGGAACAGGTCTGTTCATTTATGGGTCATCCCGACGTTTGCCCCGATGGAAATCCTATCGGACAGGGGGAATGCTGCACAACGGTGGAAGAACAGTATCCCGTGCTTTCTGAGATGCAGGAAGGGAGCAGTGGCACTGTAGCCATGATGAAAGTGCCACCTGCGGATAAAGACAGGTTGACATCACTCGGTCTTATGGTGGGGGAAAGCCTGGTGGTAAAACGTAAACAGAAGCAGGGTTCAATATCTGTCCTGACGCGTGGTACTGAGATTGCACTGGGAAACGAAATCGCAAGCAAGATCTTCGTAAAACCCCAGATAATGACCCATGGAAGAGTCAGGAGACGTGGTCGACATTAGTATTTCCTTCTTCAAAGACGAAAACAGCTCTGATTCCAGTTCCGTGCATGAAAAGACTATTGCATTTGTAGGCAACCCAAGTGTGGGGAAAAGCGCCTTTTTCTCAAGGGTCACCGGTGTTGGTGTAATCGTATCGAATTATCCCGGCACAACAGTCGAACTTACACATGGGACCATGCGGTTTGATTCAAAAACATTTGACTTAGTTGACCTTCCAGGTATTTATTCCCTGGGTGCAGCAACCGAGGATGAGAAAGTTTCCAAGAGGTACCTTCTTACCGAACACCCTGATGTGATAGTGAATGTCTTGGATGCCACCCGACTTGAAAGGAACCTGTACCTCACGTTACAACTTCTGGAACTCAATATTCCCATGGTGGTGGCTCTTAACCAGATGGATGCTGCAGAGGAAATGGGGATGGAAATCGATGTCCAAAAACTCTCCAGTATGCTGGGTGTTCCTGTTATACCCACCATTGCCACCAAAGGTATAGGGCTTTATGATGTTATCTTCAGAGCCCTTGAAGCAGGGACCAAAGATGAATGCAGGATCAAAGTCTATTACGATGATCACATACGCGATGCACTGGAAAAGCTAGACAGGGAATTCCCCAATATTAATCAGTGTGTCAAGATGAGGGCGCTTCAGAATGATTCAGATTTTGTCAATCTATGCTGTTCTGCGGAAGCTGCCGATAAGCTACTCTCTACTGCATCGGGCTCTATCGCTGAAGATATTGAAAATGTGCATGAGATGTCAGTACCCGACACCATTGCACGTGACATTTTTGGAGAGGCAGGATACATTGTGGACAGTGTGGTGAGTCGGACTGAACGCAAAAAGACAGTGAAGGATAGGATAGATGAAGTACTTACATCGCAGGATGCGGGAATCATAACACTTGTTTTTGTGCTGTTGCTCACATTTGTGATGGTGTTCTACATAGGTGGATTCTTGGAAGAGTGGATTGTGAACTTTTTTGAAATGTTTGTGGTCCAGCCTGTGGACAGCATGACTGCAGGTATGAACCCAGTAATCCAGAACATCCTAATCTATGCGCTGCTTGGTATCGAAGCAGGTTTTGCAATTGCTGTGCCGTACATTGGAGTGTTTTACATCATACTTTCCATATTAGAAGACTCTGGTTAT
>CAZQWP010000249.1:0-2008 GCA_964597005.1 uncultured Methanosarcinales archaeon
TATCTAAAAAAAGAACCCGTTTTTTAAAATAGTTAGATGATGCAGTAAACACTGACATCATCGAATCAAACAAAATAGGTTAGATCTACTTTTGTTTACTCATGAGTTTCATGAACTCGCCAGCTTCCATCACCGGAACACCGCATACATTGCATACGTCGGTCCATGGAAGATTGAAAGCCCCATATGCCTCTGCAGTTTCTGCATCATACAAAATAAAGTAGCGACCTCCTGAAAGATCCACCCACTGGTTAATAATCTTTATCCCGGCGGGAACTTTCAGTTTTGCAAAGTGTTCTATAATCTTATCTCTGTTTTCTGGTTCCCACGTGCTTACGTCCATAAATAACATTGTATATCAACTCCTCATTTTGTTTAATAATTGGCACTGTCAAATTTTTTGGCTGTAGATATGGGTAGGTATCTTTAGATGTTCACATTAAGCTATTATAGACGTATATCTAAAAGCAGATAAATCCTATAATAGATCAGCACCAAATTTTTTGACAGCCCCACTCATACTAAATATTAGTTTCAACATCTATATATAATTTTCTTTAGTTAAATATGAAATTAATTATATATTGACAGAGTCGCATATGCTATATAAACCAAGCGTGTTTAAGGACATTGACGTTGCAATTACGTCTCCCTCATCCTTACCCCAGCTTCCGTTATCGTTCAATTTTCCAAACAACCAACTGACAGAAATCTCAAGTTCATCCTTAAACCCAGCAAGCATCAGTGCCTGGATCACAATATTACTAGTGGAGATGAACTCCCAGCCTCCATCCTGACCGCATCTGGAAAGAACCCAATGCATGCGTTCATTAATAAAATCATGGTGCATGTTCGTATCTGTCAGTGTATCCTGTTTTATGAGGGCTGTGATAACAAGAGACGTGGTGCCCACGTGCTCCCAGTCTGGACCATAGTTTTCCACAAGCCATTTGCACCCATCCTCATTGACTTCACTCATTGCCGCAAGTGCGGTGAGGACATAGGCAGTATCATATACGTTATCATTCCACGCCCCATCATGCTGGCGGTCCAGCAGCCAGACTACAGAATCAGAAAAGACCATCCCGATACCTGCAAGAGCCGAACATGCCCTGGCAGTATCCCGGACCGAACCATTCCAGTTACTGTCTTTTTTCATACGGATCAAACGAGCAGCATAATGATCTGGTACATCCCACAACGCGCACGCAGTTACAAGACGCGACAGTTCCTTAACAGAAACCGGCTGGCAGCTATCAAGCCAATTAAATGCGTTTTTTATCTTGATATCCATGATGCATAACAAGGCAACAATGTTATTTAGTGTTTCTTTGAGAACTCGATCCTGTACCTATGACGCTCTTCATACTCCTTTTGCTTGCCGGGGTTCCACTGGTTGACATGCCCGAAATATCCGGTAACCCTTGAGATATGGTCAACGACCTCATCTCCGCATGTAGGGCACCTCTCGTTCATGCCGCGCGATGGATGACCGTTCTTACAAATCGAAAAGTCAGGGGAGAAACAGAAGTATGCGAGATTGGTCTTTGACAATCTCTGCACGAATTCGTTCAACCCCTCAGGATCGGGGAAGCTCTCACCCATCCAGATATGGCTGATGGTACCGCCTGTGAAATACGGATGGAACTCGGCTTCGATATTGATCTTGTCAACAAGTGATATGGTGGAGTTATACGGCACGTGGCTGGAATTGGTATAATACACAGCATCCCCGGAACCCTGCACATGTGCATGTTCCTTGAACTGCAACCTGTCAAGCATAGCAAGGCGGTGGGCAGCGCTCTCGGCGGGGGTCTGCTCAAGCGTATATTCGATCCCGTCCTCTCCAGAATATTCTCTGGTTCTGGAAAGCATGTGGCGTATGATCTTAAGACCCAGTTCCTGCTGCTGCATCAGGGTCTCATTTGTAAGGTTCAGCAGGCATTCATTTAGTCCAACCACTCCAAAGGTAAGGTGGCGCGTACTGAAGTCGTAGTAGGGCTTACCG
>CAZQWP010000250.1:0-2006 GCA_964597005.1 uncultured Methanosarcinales archaeon
TACGCCTTTCATCCCCCATCTTACGAAAGGGGACTTCTCGGCTAAAAGTTAAATTTGGATTACTGTGATTATAAGCCTTTATTGTAGTCTTAGATTGGAATTATGTAGATATCATTCACTTGATTTAAATTTGTTGTCATTAATGATGGACACATTTAATGCCAAACAATAAGATGAAGGTGTCAAAGCTGAAGCTACGTGTCATCTGTTGTATATTGAATAATTTGTAGAGTTCACGAAATAAGTGATTTCCTCTAAAAGAAAAAAGAAATCTAGTACTGACTTTTTCTAAAGCTTACTTACACATCTCTCTTCTGTCCTATTTCTAGAAGTACAAAGCCAAAGCTCACATTAAATGAATGATGAGCATTAAATCTTCATCCAGCGTTAAAATAAAAAGTAAGGGTTTATACCCTTACATGATACTAAGATATGTATCCAATTCCCAGGGGTGAACCCATGCCTTGTACTTATCCCATTCAGCGTTCTTTGCTTCCAGATAGTTTTCAAACACGTGGTCACCGAGTGCATTTCTGACAAATCCACTCGAACTCATGACATCTATTGCCTCTTTTAAGTTTCCAGGCAATGAATTGATACCCATTTGGGTACGTTCTTCTTTTGTAAGGTCAAAGATATTTTTCTGAATTGGTTCAGGTGGTTCGATCTTGTTTTTGATACCATCAAGTCCTGCATTCAACATCAATGCAAAGGCAAGGTATGGGTTGCACGTGGGGTCTGGACATCTTAATTCTATACGGGTTCCTTTACCCCTTGCAGCAGGGATGCGGATGAGTGAACTCCTGTTTGCGTCAGACCATGTGAGGTATATCGGTGCTTCGTAGCCGGGTACAAGTCTCTTGTAAGAGTTAACAATAGGATTTGTGATTGCTGCAAACTCTCTGATATGTGTAAGCAAGCCGCCTACATAGTATCTTGCAGTTTCGGAAAGACCATTTGGAGCATTAGGGTCATAGAATGCGTTTTTGCCGTCAATGGTCATCAATGACTGGTTGGAGTGCATGCCCGAACCATTTATCCCATAAAGTGGCTTTGGCATGAATGTAGCGTAGTAGCCTTTGTGGTATGCTATGGACTTGACCACGTACTTGAATGTAACTACATTGTCTGCTGTATTTAGCACATCACCAAATCTGAAATCAATCTCATGCTGTGAAGGTGCTACTTCATGATGGGATGCTTCTAGCTTGAATCCCATGTGCTCAAGAGCGAAGTCAATTTCCCTCCTCACATCCTGCGCTTTGTCCAGTGGCGCAAAATCGAAGTATCCTCCCTGATCAGTGAGTTCTGTAGTTGGGTTTCCGTTCTCATCCAATTTGAAGAGGAAAAACTCAAGCTCAGGCCCCACGTTCATGGTGAATCCCATTTTTTTGGCGTCTTCAATTGCGCTTTTTAGCACATATCGTGGATCACCTTTAAATTGTGTGCAGTCAGGGAGCATTATGTCTCCAATGATACGGGCGACTGCGCCTTCACGTGGTCTCCATGGAAGTATGCGGAAGGTATCGGGGTCCGGCATCAGCATCATGTCGGATTCTTCGATTCTGACAAAACCTTCGATGGATGAACCATCAAACATTACACCATTTTCGAATGCATCCTCAAGATCTTCTGCAGGGATTGCCCAACTTTTAATAATTCCAAGTGTATCTGTAAATTGTGTCCTTATGAACTTTACGTCGTTGTCACTTATTTTTTGTAGTACATCTTCTTTTGTTTGTACCATTTGTTTCACCTTTTCAGTAGGTATGAGGTAATCACCTACCGCTTTAATTTTATATATAGTTTACGCATAATATTTTATTAGAAAAATCCACTCAGGATGTATTTCTTACTTATCTCAAAGCAGTTGCATGTTTTTTGGAGAAAGTGCAATCGTGGAATGGGATTCCGGAAAACTATGTACTTTTTTTGTGGAATAAAGTAACGAATTAGACAACCAATTCATTCAACATATTTAATATCCGGAATCCACTGGGGACATT
>CAZQWP010000251.1:0-1946 GCA_964597005.1 uncultured Methanosarcinales archaeon
CAGACCACACTCGCATCTGTAACTCACATCCCGATAATGTCATATACAGATAAGGCAATTATCCAGACCATACTCCAAAACATGAAATCTTCAAATTATAAAAACATAAAATTATCAAGGTGACCAAATGGGAAAGACAATTGCAGAAAAAATAATCGGGGAACATGCCGGAAAAGAAGTATCCACAGGGGACATCGTTATCGTGAGTGTGGATGTTACGGCAGTTCAGGACGGAACCGGACCGCTGGCTGTCCAGCAACTTGAGAAGATCGGTCTTGTCCAGGCAAAGAACCCGGAGCGTACAGTCCTGTTTATCGACCATGCAGCACCCAGCCCGAATAAAGATCTCTCAAACGCACACAATATCCTGCGCAAGTTTTCAAAAGAGACAGGAGTAGTGTTGTCCGAGGTAGGAGAGGGTGTGTGCCACCAACGACTGGTTGAGACCTATGTGAACCCCGGCGATATCCTGATAGGTGCGGATTCCCACACCTGCACATCCGGTGCTCTTGGTGCCTTTTCAACAGGCATGGGGTCAACTGATGTGGCAATAGGCATCGCACTTGGCAAGACGTGGCTTCGCGTCCCCGAGACCTTCAAGATAAACGTCACAGGCAAATTCAACAAAGGCGTCTATGCAAAGGACCTGATACTCTACGTCATCGGTGAGATCGGTGCCGATGGTGCCACCTACAAGGCACTGGAGTTTACAGGCGAGACCATCAGGAACATGACAATGTCAGAAAGGTTCACCCTCTCAAACATGGCTGTTGAAGCAGGAGCCAAGACAGGTCTTATCGAATCCGACGAAACCACAAAAGCATATCTTGAAGAAAAAGGACGCGGGGAAAAATTTAGACCCATGAGTGCAGATGAGGATGCGGTCTATGAAAGAGTAATTAATATTGACGCATCGGAACTTGAACCCATGATCTCCGCACCGCACACTGTTGATAACACAAAAACAGCAAAAGAACTTACCGGCACAAAAGTGGATCAGGTATTCATTGGAACCTGCACGAACGGGCGACTTGACGATCTCGGGATTGCTGCCGATATACTAAAGGGCAAGCACAGGCACCCTGACACCCGCCTCATTATAACACCTGCCTCGCAGGACGTTTATTTGCAGGCACTTAAAGCAGGTTATATTGAGACATTCGTCAAAGCAGGTGCAGCAGTAATGGCACCGGGCTGCGGTGCATGCGTTGGCGTACATCAGGGAATACTGGCAGATGGTGAGGTATGCCTGGCAACACAGAACCGTAATTTCAAAGGCAGGATGGGAAACACAGAAGGATACATCTATCTCTCGTCCCCGGCAACAGCGGCAGCTTCTGCCATTGCCGGTAAGATCGTTGACCCAAGGGAGGTGCTGTAAAATGGAAGCAAAACTAAATGGCAAAGCATGGAAATTCGGGGACGATATCAGTACAGACCTAATAGCACCCGGACGGCTGTTCCACCTGAGGACTAACCTGCCAGAGCTTGCAAAGCACGTTCTGGAAGATGCGGACCCGGAATTCCCGTCGAAGGTGCAGAAAGGTGACTTTGTTGTCGGTGGCAGCAACTTCGGACTTGGCTCAAGCAGGGAACATGCGCCAACGATCATCAAGCTTGCAGGCGTGAATGCTGTACTTGCAAAATCATTTGCCCGGATATTCTACAGGAACGGGATCAATGTCGGTCTTCCACTGTTGATCTGTGACACCGACAGGATCGACGAGGGCGATGAACTGGAAGTGGACATGTCGGCCGGAATAGTAAAAGACCTGACAAAGGAAATAGAGATAACATTCTCGCCGCTTCCTGACGTGATGATCAAGATACTGAATGACGGCGGGCTTGCAGCCCACATCGCCAAGTACGGTGATTTCAATCTGGATTAAATTCAAAACTGAAATATGAGGGATAAATTTAATTATTTCTTTCGTTTTAATATAATA
>CAZQWP010000252.1:0-1910 GCA_964597005.1 uncultured Methanosarcinales archaeon
GCCTTTGGCGGTCTTGACCGCCACTAATATTTTTTTGTACATAATAGTGAAATAATTAAAATTATTTGTGCATATCGTTTTTGATGTTGTTACTACAACTTTATTGTTTGATAATTATCAAAATAGCCATCTGTAATGCAGTCATATCAAGTGATTATGAATACTAATTATAACTATATCCGTAATAAATCAAGAAAAATTGGACTTCGGAGATCCAAACCCAAATTAAGCTTATGGAACGCGGTCCGAGATGATCGGCTACGACCGACACCTAACAAGTTCATAAAAACGAAATGTTATGGGGCCGCGGAGATTTGAACTCCGGTCGCAAGACCCCCAGCCTTGCAGGATGGACCAAGCTACCCTACGGCCCCGCCAGGGTACATCACTACTAATATGTGTTTCAGTATTTGATTCTTTCTAATCCTAATACAGTATCCACAAATTGTAGGCATCTTCAATTTCCTTACCTACTAAAAACACAAGGTTGTGAACGTCTGCATATTTTTTTGCATCTTCTTTTGAAAGTGCTTTTCCATTTTCTTCATCGAGCATTTCACAGACAACCATGGCAGGAGTGATACCAGCCATTTTTGCAAGTGCAATTGACAGTTCGGTCTGCCCCCTGCGCTCATTCACAAGTCCTTCAGCGGCCCTGAGAAGTGCCACATGCCCTGGAGTCCTGAACTCTGCTCCAAAACTGGTACTTTCTCCTGCAATTGTCCTCTCAACAATCTCACCAAGCTTGTTTATGGTCAAAGCCCGCTCATTATCCGGTATGCCAGTACGTGTGTCCCTGTGGTTCACCCATATGGAAAAGGATGAACGCGTATCATACTTTAGGTCCCCTCCCTTCTCCACTATTGACCTGAGCAAATTGTTGGTTTGAGATGCATCACGAATTATATCGGACATGAATGGTAGCCCAAGTTGTTCTGAAACACCTGCATCCAGTGCCACGCAGATCAATCCTCCACCATCCTTGCGCATCTGCCAGACATCCCTTGCTATGACTGCATTTGCAGGGATAACAAAATCTGTCTCACCTTCGCGCTTATCTGAATCAAAGATAAAAACCATCTCGCCGTTTTGTAAGGCTTTCAATGCTTTTTTTATCGTTTCGCTGTAATTTTCATCATTGGAATTCATTATATCACTTGCTTGTGTAACGATAATCGACAACAATATTGACTTTATCCCCATCCTCTAATCCAAGTGTTTCACGAAGATTTACCGGTGCTATTATCTCTACAAGGTCATCGGGATAATGAGATCTGTCCGGTACAATCACTGCACTACGAATGCCTTCGATTTGTGCAGAATAACATTTTACTGCACCGAATGTACGCTGTCCGTCCGTAAATCCTGATATAGGGATAGCGTGGATCATATCCACCTTCTCACGCATGGTAACACTGAAATCCGTAAGTTGTATGTTCAATGTACCCGGAAATGGGACAAAATTCAAATTCTCTTCAAATTGTGACCTATAGCCATCAAGTCCTATGTAATACTGACCTTCACCAAGTCCGGAAATCAGATGACCATACATCTCTATGCTTTGCTCGCTCTTGCCGAAGATATACCTGTAATCTGCATACTCGGTTTTAAGCCGTTTGACCCCCCCTTCAGAAATGGTGATCAACTGACCGCCGGATATGATTTTTCTGTCAATAAGATGTTCACTTTCAAGTTGTTTTAGTATTCTGGCCGCGGTCTTGGAACTAGATGCTGTATATTTTGTAAACTCGCTGGATGATATTTTGAGAGGTTTATCAATTGCTCCAAGCAAAGCGAGTTTTTTTAAGTATTCTACAACATACATTTCTGAAACCTTTTTATATCTCATTTTTGAGGTGCGTCTCAAATATGAGTTAGGAATTGATAAAGGTTTTGATATAGCATCTGTA
>CAZQWP010000253.1:0-1898 GCA_964597005.1 uncultured Methanosarcinales archaeon
TTTTACGGATTAAAAAGAACAAAACGCAATCATTCGCCAACAATTAAAGAAAATTTATTCAAAGAAATTTTCTCATTAAATTTTTGTACCGATGGATATTGATAGTGTTTTGCATAGGCTGAATAGTTACCATTTATTTAAATATGTTACAATCCTACAGAAATTAGCGACCAATAACAAAAATAAAATCAATAACAGGAATAAAACCAATGACACTTACAGGACACGCTTATGCATTGGGTGCAGGGACCATCATAAACGCAATTGCATCATGGAAAGGTGTAGCGTTTGGCATCGACCTCAAGACCTTTGCAGATGTCGAATTATCAAAAAATGAAAGATATGTTCGCGGTACCATCGAAGGTATGCCTAACGGCGAGACTACCCTGATTGAGAGGGCGGTTGAACTTGTGCTCGAACACTTCAAAATGAAGCTTGGAGGCACGGTCAGGACCAGAAGTGAAGTGCCGCTTGCCCGGGGTCTGAAAAGCAGCAGTGCAGCTGCAAATGCTACTGTTCTTGCAACGCTGGATGCGATCGGCGAGACCATGGAACCGCTTGAGTCAGTGCGTCTCGGGGTCCAGGCTGCAAAAGATGCGGGCGTGACGATAACCGGTGCTTTCGATGATGCATGTGCGTCATTTTTAGGTGGTATCGTGGTTACTGATAACAGGGAGATGCGTTTGGTAAAAAGGATCGAGCGTGAGATGGACGTCCTGATCTTTGCACCTGAAAAAAAGGCATTTAGCGCAGAGACGGATGTTCCAAGGTCGAGATTGATAGCCCCCTGGGTCGATATCGCTTACAACCTTGCACTTAATGGAGAATACGAGCGTGCCATGACTTTGAACGGGTTCCTTTACTGCGGTGCACTTGGATTTGACACGGAACTTCTTATACGTGCACTTCAAATCGGTGTTAAAGGTGTCAGTCTTTCCGGTACAGGTCCTGCATATGCAGCTCTTGTTGAGAAAGAAAAGGTCGATGACCTGAAGATTGCCTGGGAAAACTCGGGAATAAGCGGAAATGTGATAAAGACAAAGATCAATAATAAAGGTGCAATGAACGTAAATAGTGGTGGAAGCAGATGAACGATCTTGAAGAGGTACGTGCAAAAATCGAGCAGATAGATTGGGAAATTATTGCACTTATTGAAAAACGCGTGAATCTGGCAGAAAAGGTACTGGAATCAAAGAAACATGAGGAAAAGGCCATCAATGACGAATCCCAGAACCAGATAGTCTTAAACCGTGCAGTAAATGTCGCCACGGAACATAATCTTGATAGTGGTGCTTTAAAAGAAGTATTCAAGATCCTGATCAAGATGAATATAGAACGCCAGCACGAATTGAGCGGTGAAGGGAACCTTCCTTAAGGAGCAAAAAATGCCAGACATTTCAGTGATCATGGGTTCGGAATCAGATCGTTCAATCGCTAATCGTGCGGTGAACGTGCTTGAAAAAAGCCAATATTCCTTTGAGGTAGAGGTGATTTCTGCACACCGCAATCCCGATATACTGGACGAATACCTGAAGTCATGTGATTCTAAAGTATTCGTAGCCATTGCCGGTCTCTCTGCCGCCTTGCCGGGTGTTATAGCATCAAAGACCACAAGACCCGTAATAGGTGTTCCTGTCAGTGCAAAAGTGGGTGGTATCGATGCGCTGCTTTCCATTGCCCAGATGCCCCCTGGTGTGCCAGTTGCCTGTGTTGGGATTGACAACGGTGCAAATGCCGCACATCTTGCAATAAGAATTCTGGATTTATGAAGTTAAATGGCTTAACAGCTGGTATTAGTCCACCAGTTGTTTTAATGATGGACTTTTTTTTATTTTTCAGATATGTTTTTATTTTCTTTATCTCTAGCAAAAATACCCCTTAAGTAGTCCAGACAAATT
>CAZQWP010000254.1:0-1881 GCA_964597005.1 uncultured Methanosarcinales archaeon
GAGTTTAGACCATAAAGCTGAAATATCCAAAAACGAGTCTTTTCCGACAGTCTCTTTATGCCCAAAAATGAATCTTGCTTCATTGCGGAAACACATCCCACACGCAAGCTTTATCTGTGATAATCCCATTAGAAAGAATCGTACCCCAATACCACCACAAATTGAAGCGGGGTGGGGTAGCCAGGAGATCCCGACGGGCTCATAACCCGTAGATCGATGGTTCGAATCCATCCCCCGCTATTACCCCTCTAAAATATCCCGCATATTTTATCATCTTTTCAAAACATTATTAAATAACAATTGTATTTTTATACTAAATCAGACAGTTCTAAAAAGGATTAACAGGACGATTCTTAAATGGTAATGGACAAACTCGGAGATTCTTTACAGGGAGCCCTCAAAAAACTCGTTGGTGCCGGGCGCATTGATGAGCGGACGGTAAATGAGGTGGTCAAGGATATCCAGAGAGCACTGCTTCAGTCTGACGTGAATGTAAAGCTCGTCATGAACATGTCGAAACAGATCAAAGAGCGTGCTCTAAAAGAGGAAGTTCCGGCTGGAATGAATCCAAGGGAACATGTTATCAGAATCGTCTATCAGGAACTTATCAATATTGTCGGGAAGAGCACTGTCATTCAGCTCAAACCCCAGAAGATCATGATGGTCGGTCTGCAGGGGAGCGGAAAGACCACAACTACCTCAAAACTTGCACGCTATTTCCAGCGGAAAGGATTGAAACCTGCTGTTATCTGCGCAGACACGTTCCGTCCCGGGGCTTACCAGCAGCTTAAGACCCTCTGTGATAAGCTCAATGTGCCGTTTTACGGGGAAGAGGGAAATCCGGATGCTGTAGGCATTGTGAAGCGTGGCTTGAAGGAAGTTGGAAAACAGGATATACTGATCGTGGATACTGCGGGACGTCACTCACTTGAAAAAGATCTTATTGTGGAAATGGAGGAGATCCACAGGGTCACAGTACCGGACCATAAGTTGCTGGTGCTTGACGCTGCGATCGGTCAGCAGGCAAGTGAACAAGCACGTGCTTTTAACGACTCGATAGGTATCACGGGAGTTGTGATAACCAAACTTGACGGCACTGCAAAAGGCGGTGGTGCACTCTCTGCCGTGTCTGAGACAAGATCGTCCATTGCGTTTATTGGTGTTGGGGAAACCCCTGAGGACCTTGAGAAGTTCGAACCGGATCGGTTCATTTCACGTCTGCTTGGTATGGGTGATCTTAAAAGTCTCATGGAAAAGGCTGAGGAGGCTCTTACCGAAGAAGACATTGATATGGAATCCTTGATGCGCGGGCGTTTTACTCTCAAGGATATGTACAAGCAGCTGGAAACCATGAACAAGATGGGACCAATGAAACAGATCATGCAGATGATTCCACTTGGCGGTATGGGTCTAAAGATTTCAGACGATGCGTATGATGTAACCGGTGATAAGCTTGCAAAATATCGGATTGTCATGGATTCCATGACAGAGGAAGAACTGTTAAACCCGCGTCTTATCGGCAGTTCGAGGATAAAACGGATATCTAGGGGTGCCGGCACCAGTCCGGATGTGGTGCGGGAATTGTTGAAATATCACAAAATGATGCAGACCGCAATGAAAGGATTCCGTGGTGGCAAGTTCAACATGCAGAAGATGATGAAGAAATTAGGCATGTAAAAGACATTCAATCCTTTTCGTTACCCGGTTTTTTGAGATGTGTGATGCTATGTACCATTCTTACAGTGTGCGGTAGGTAGGTTTGGATTGGAAATATACTTTTATGTGTTAAATGTTGATTGCAGATATTGCCTGACTTCCGCATTTTTAGGTGCATGAATGTCTCCTGATGTGGAACTATGTGCTTATATTTAAGCATATTAT
>CAZQWP010000255.1:0-1877 GCA_964597005.1 uncultured Methanosarcinales archaeon
TTTTTTCTAGGCATCTATAAGTAATAAGAGATTTTGATAACTGATAAGCTAATACTAAAGGAAGTGTTTAATATGCTGTACAGGGAGATTCAGAAAAACGAGGACAGACTCTCGATACTGGGTTTCGGATGTATGCGGCTACCGGAGATGGACGGGAAGATCGATGAGGAACTTGCAACACGACAGCTTCGCCATGCAATTGACCAGGGTGTGAATTACGTTGACACCGCCTATCCCTATCACATGGGACAAAGCGAGCCTTTCCTTGGACGTGCCCTATCCGAAGGATATCGTGAAAAGGTCAGGCTGGCTACAAAACTTCCCACATGGTTTGTAGAAAAGCGAGAGGATATGGACCGCTTTCTGGCAGAGCAGCTTGGAAAATTACAGACCGACCATATTGATTATTATCTTGTTCATGGGCTTGAACGGTCAAGCTGGGACAAGATGCGCAAACTTGGTGTTCTTTCGTTTCTGGACTCTTCTCTTGCCGACGGGAAGATTCGGAATGCAGGTTTCTCTTTCCACGGCGACAGGGACACATTCAAGGAGATCGTTGATGCATATAACTGGACGATGTGCCTGATCCAATACAATTATCTGGATACAGAAAACCAGGCAGGTACTGAAGGGCTCAGATATGCAGCAGGTAAAGGACTTGGCGTGATGATCATGGAACCACTCCGGGGAGGGAACTTGGTCAAGTTTGTCCCGCCTGAAGTGCAGGCAATCTGGGATAAGGCACCTGTGAAGCGGACACCTGCCGAATGGGGGCTTCGCTGGGTCTGGGACCACCCGGGGGTCACTGTTGTTCTTTCAGGAATGAACGATGAAGTAAATATAGACGAGAATATAAGGATTGCCTCCACTGCCGAAGCAGGCTCATTGACCGCAGAAGAACGTGATATCATTGCAGAGGTGGCAGGGACCTACCGCAGAATAATGAAAGTCGCCTGTACGGGATGCCGGTATTGCATGCCCTGCCCGTATGGTGTGGATATCCCGAATTGTTTTGAGCTATACAATAACTTGTTCTTATCTGGTGATACCCAAATGGTACGGATGTTCTATGCCGGACAGCTTGGTGGTGTCATGGGTGAGAAGGCAAATGCATCTCTCTGTCAGGATTGTGGTAAGTGCGTGGAGGTCTGCCCCCAGCACATTGCAATACCTGAGGAACTGAAGCATGTGGTGGAAGAGCTAGAAGGAGAGGGATTCCCTGAGACCGTCGAGGCGTTCAAACAGTTCTTCATGCCGCCGGGCACACCGAAGGACTGAACAATTTTAAGATCAGTGCTGAAAACAATTCATTCGAAACCTTTCGGTAGATCCATCAGATACCCTATCCGATATGCCCCATTTTCTCAAAATACCTCTGGTGGTACTCTTCCGCAGGATAGAATTTCGATGCAGGCACTATCTCGGTCACAATCTTTTTCTTATACTTCCCTGATCCCTCAAGTTTCTTCTTTGAATCCAATGCCGCTGTCTTCTGACCTTCATTGTGATTGAATATAACAGACCTGTACTGCGAACCTTTATCAGGTCCCTGTCTGTCCTGGGTTGTAGGGTCATGGATATTCCAGAACACATCAAGCAATTCTTCATATGATATCAGGGAAGGATCAAAGAGTAACTCTATTGATTCCGCATGACCGGTCTTTCCGGTTGACACATCATGATAGCCCGGATTTTCCAGATCCCCGCCGGTGTAACCGACCCTTGTGGATTTCACACCCTTTACCTGACGAAACGCCGCTTCAACACCCCAGAAGCAACCTGCTGCAAATGTGGCTTTTTCCATTCCCAAATCCTCCTTTTTTAATCCCATCGAGAAGAATATACTTGTAGGTGTGAACTACTCCACGCTTACGCAT
>CAZQWP010000256.1:0-1866 GCA_964597005.1 uncultured Methanosarcinales archaeon
AGGTCATGTGTAAAAAGTTTTTTGTCGATTTGAGATAGGAACTTGATGATTATGAAATTCTGTTCAATGAGGATTCCATATATGGAGAACGTGCGCGTGGTATTGGTGTCCTGACAGCAGATGTTTCAAAGGAAGTCGGTGTTGCAGGTCCTGTACTTCGTGCAACGGGAGTTCCATACGATATCAGGAAGGAGGATCCATATCTTGTGTATGGTGATCTTGATTTCAAGGTGTGTACCCAGACAGCAGGGGATTGCTGGGCACGTATTCAGGTGCGTCTTGATGAGATGCGTGAGAGCATGTATATTATAGAACAGGCACTTGACCAGATTCCGGCAGGACCATTGTTCCCAGAAGGCACTTCTTATGGAAGAAGAACGCCTGTTATGAGGGTGCCAGCAGGAGATGTGTTTCACAGGGTGGAAGACCCTAGAGGAGAAATGGGATTCTATATGGTCTCGGACGGTTCGGACAAACCGTACCGTGTGAAGGTCAGGGGTCCTGTATATCCCACGATGCAGGGTTTACCGCCGCTTTTGATTGGTGTTTCGGTAGCTGATATAGCTGCGATCGCAGGAAGTATGGATGGATGTACCAGTGAGGCAGATAGGTGATAATGATGAATCTTGTACAATTTCTTGATGTATACGGTCCGTGGCTGAGAGGAATAATCGGGCTTGCGCTAATAGGTTTTATTTTCCTTTTTGCAATGGCAGCTGTCTGGTATGAGCGTAAGTTGTCGGCAGACATCCAGTTTCGTGTAGGTCCGCATTATAATGGTCCCCATGGTATACTACAACTGGTGTGTGATGCAATAAAGCTGTTCACTAAAGAGGCAATAGTTCCTGCTAATGCCGACAGGATACTTTACATTCTTGCACCCATCTTTTTGATGGGATCCGTGTTCATGATGCTGGTTGCAATTCCCATGGGTGCGGTATTTGTAAATGGTCAGGAGTATCCGATCGTGGCAACCGAGATGGATATCAGTGTACTGTACATCGAAGCAATGTCCACTGTATCGGTTTTCGGTGCTTTTTTTGTGTCATATGGTTCGAACAACAAGTATGGTTTGCTCGGAGCATTCAGAAACTTTGCACGTATGGTTGGTTACGAGGTGCCTCTTGGAATAAGTGTAATCAGTGTAGCTATAATGGCTGGTTCCTTGAATATTGTTGAGGTGGCACAGGCACAGAATCCGATCTGGTTTATTTTCCTGCAGCCACTTGGTTTCATAGTGTTTTTCGTGGCACTGATGGCTGATATGGGACGTCTCCCCTTTGACCAGAATGAATCGGAAGAAGAACTGACAGCAGGATGGATCACAGAAGTGAGCAGTATGGGAATGGGTTTCCCGTTCTTCGCAGAGTACATCCACATGATCCTCGGGTCGTTTTTGGTGGTACTGTTCTTCCTTGGTGGATGGAATCTGCCGGGATTCATAACTTCAAATCCGGTGCTTGGTTTTATCGTGCCAACAGTGTACTTTTTACTGAAGGTCAATCTTGTAATACTTTTCATCATTGCAATAAGATGGTCTGTTCCAAGGTACAGGATCGATCAGGTTGTAAATCTATCATGGAAAAAACTTCTACCAATCTCACTGATAAATCTGGTATGGGTAGTAGTATTTCGTTTTTTTATAGGGGCGTGATATAATGGCAGTTAAAAATATTATTTACGCACTCAAGAATATCTATAAACCTCCGATTACCAGAATGTATCCAACCGTACCTACTCCGCTTGCTGATAGGTTCAGGGGATTGCAGAAGCTCGACAAAAGTAAATGCATAGGATGTGGCATATGTGCTAATACCTGTCCGAACAGTGCACTTAAGATTGTAAGGGACAAGGTAAGCAAGGACA
>CAZQWP010000257.1:0-1844 GCA_964597005.1 uncultured Methanosarcinales archaeon
TTCAAAATCCGCCGGGGGCGACCCTGTGGGAGTTCGAGTCTCCCTCTCGGCACCAAATATAGTAATACCAAAGGATCCCAACACTTTTCATGTGTTCGGGGTCCTTTTTATTTTGGGGTGAAAATGTACGAGTCCGCCGGAGCTGGGTTTTGAAAGAATGTGGTGTCTGGAATGGATTGCAGGAATTGGAGGTCGGTAGTCCGTTGCGTCTGTCGGGTGGATTTAGTATAAAACAAGGAATATTGGTGTAAAGTAAAATGGGAAAAGAGTTACTGTTTCCTCCGATGAATAGGCTTGACCCATACATTTATGGTGTTAATATGTAAAAGTCTTGAGCCATCAAACCTGTATACATTTTTATTCCTTTCTTATTTGTTATCACATCAAGATCACCTGTTATCTTTTCCATAACCTGATTTCCATTTGGGGAGGTCCTTTACATGAAGAACAGTTATAGCAGGTTTTCTTTTCGATATTCTTTAATACTCGTCGTTTTTACATTTCTACTAGTTATATTTATTAGTTTTGCGGATACAGCGGGTTATGCCGCGGATTTTACAGTTACCAATACCAACGATACTGGTGCAGGATCATTGAGACATGCTATCGAAAATGCCACAAGCCAGGATGTCATAACCTTTGAGCTTGATTATCCGGCGATCATTACATTGGATGAACAGCTCAGCATTGACCATGGACTGACTATCCAGGGACCTGGAGCGGAACTACTTACCGTAAGCGGTGGTGGAGTGTGCAGGGTCTTTTATATTGAGGACACCGCCGAATCCGTGGACATATCGGGTATTTCCATAGTGAGCGGTGATGCAGGTACAGAATATGGTGGAGGCATATACAACAAGTCAGATAAACTCACAGTGGATAACTGCCATTTCAGTGGAAACCGTGCGTATGGTGGCGGCGGGATGTGCAATACTTATTCACATAGTCCTATCGTGACCAACTGTACCTTCGCTTCAAATAGTGCATTTGAAGATGGTGGTGGGATGTACAATTGGACTTGCACCCTTAAGGTGACCAACTGTACCTTCATCTCAAACACTGCAAATGATGGTGGTGGAATATACTGCGATTCGTCTTATAGTACAGTGATGAATTGTACCTTCACCTTGAATAGTGCAAATCTTGGTGGTGGCATGTGGATTGGTAAAGCTATCCCAACAATAATCAATTCCATATTCTGGGGAAATACGGGTGGTGAAATATATAATCGTTTTGCCCATTTCAGTTACTGTGTGATATCCGATGACAACCCTGGCGATTATGGAGCGAACAACATCAACACAGACCCCCTGCTTCAGGAGTTGGCCGACAACGGTGGTCCCACGAAGACCTGCGCCCTCGGAGAAGGCAGCTCAGCAATAGATTCAGGAACTGATAGTGGAGCGCCTTCTACTGATCAGCGAGGAGTACCCAGGCCTTTCAATGTTAGTTTCGACATCGGTGCCTATGAATACGGACTTGAAGTGTATGAAATTACTGCCACATGCTCTGATGGAGGTAATATTTTCCCAACAGAAGCACATTCTCTTGGAAATGGAACGGAGGACGAAGTCTTTTATCTTATGCCAGCTGAGGGTTACGAGATCGAGGCAGTGTATGTCGACAATGTTCCTGATTCCTACGATGAAGCCAGTAACACCTATACCTTCCATAACGTATCTGATGATCATGTTATAAGTGCTGATTTCCAACTCAGTGCTTCTGACGACGATGACATAGTCAATAGAGATTCAGATGGTTGTAACATTTCCGCATTATCAGGTATGGGATTGTTGCTGGTACTGCCACTGATGTTCCTGTCAAGAAAGTTAAAATAAGTTAAG
>CAZQWP010000258.1:0-1781 GCA_964597005.1 uncultured Methanosarcinales archaeon
TGGAACGGACTTATTATTACGAATATTGAAACAAGCTAAAATATCAAGAGAAGAATGGTTGAATGACTAGCAGTGCCTATGGAAATGTTGTGCACTATCAAGCATGAAAATGAGATTATTCTTTTCTGTCCGTTTGCCTTTCTTTAGCTCATTTATGTGCCTGACGTGAAATACAAAAGAAGCAGAACCGAAAGGTATGCAAAATCCATGAGCAGCAATGACGCATCCAATCTCTGGTCAAAGGTTCGTGAAGTAAAAAGACGGCAGATTTATTAGCGCATTAGTTCTGTACTGATTATGAGCAATGATGCCGAAGAGCTTGTGGCGTATTGCGGACTTTATTGTGGGGATTGTCATGGTTATACCGGTCATGTTGCAAACCTGGCAAGAGATTTGAGAAAGGAACTGAGACAAACCCGTTACGATCTCTTTGCTGATTTTATGGCAACAAACTCTTTTGGAAAGGTCTTTGAAAATTATGACACCTGCTACGAAGTACTGGGCCAGATGGTAAAATTCCGCTGCAAAAGAGAATGTAGGAACGGTGGTGGGAACCCGGGTTGCAGGATACGGAAATGTGTCCTGAAAAAAGAACTGAATGGTTGCTGGGAATGTGCAGAATTTGAAACCTGCGAAAAACTCAACTTCCTGACCCCGGTCCATGGAGACACACAAAAAGAACCTCCTAAGGCTCAAAAAAAAGGGAAGAACGGATTTTACCAGAGGAAAACACGACTGGTACATAAAACCAAAAGAATGACAGCACCCATCCTTATACAATGATCATAGACAGATATCATCGACCTAGGTGATGAGCAGCCCTTTTTGCCAGTCATTGATTATCCTGATAGCCGTCCTTGTTTCATCCACCTCGCCTTTCTTTTTTAGGAAGTTGCTCTGCCTGCCTATGAGATCAATCACATCATAGGAATTCTGCCCTTCTATTGTTATATTATAGAAAGATTCCAGTGAAGTTTTGTTTTCGGCGCACATTTTCTCTATGATCTTCAGGGACACGCCGATGGGGTCCTTAAGGTGTGTTGCATCCTTCACCGCAAGAAGTCCCTGCATATACTCGTCGTACTCGCCAAATGGTATTACCCCCGGCGTATCAATGAACTTGATACGCGAACCTGCATTAATAAGCTGCACTCCTTTTGTGTGACCGGATATTGAGGACGTACTGGCTTTGTGCCTCCCGGTCACGGCATTGATCACCGATGATTTGCCTGTGTTGGGATAGCCAAGGGAACCAACCATTATTTCGCGCCCTTTTATGTTGGCTACTTCAAGTATCTTGTGCCTTAGCATTGTTGTCCCTGACCTGTCCTTACTGGACACAAAGACCGTGGGAGCAATCTTAAACAGGCGGGATTTGTTTTTCTCAAGTGTTTTCTTTGATACGAGATCGCATTTGTTGAGAACTATTATGAACGGCTTCCTTGAACGCACAATATAATTCTCGACCTCGCTATTTCGTGTCTCGTCTGGAAACCGGGCATCTATGACCTCAAGAAGGACATCTGATCTATTTATTACATCCCTTGCAATCCTCTTGTAACCTGTCATGCCATATGCTATGGTGTATGAGGAAATAAGGATGTGTTATGATACTTGTGACATGATCAAAAAAATTAGAGCAAGCAAACCGACTGAATACCTAATTCAGAGCATCAACTCGATGACATCCTGATGGGCTAGCTACGCAATTATCACTATATATTTGTGGGCAAGTACACGATTATATAATTGTAAAAACTGTAACATCCCCTTATGTCAAT
>CAZQWP010000259.1:0-1770 GCA_964597005.1 uncultured Methanosarcinales archaeon
TCTTTTTCACGAAACAAAAAATGAAATAGAGGTATCTTCACGTTATGTTCTAGCCTGAGGTGCTCGATTATCAGAATCATTATAAGATATGTCATCAAAATGGTTAATACCGTATGTTTTCCGGCATAGGCATAGATTAAAATGATAAAAATGGAGGTTAAATGAACACTTTTTCTCAGGATTTCATTGATAAGGTCTGTGGACGGCATTAAGATTTAATGAGGTTTTTGTGATATATAAAATATAGAGGTGTTGCGCTGTTAAAAGTCAATAATAGTAGAAATATTTTTGTTATAGGGGAATGCTTAAATCCTGGACAAATCGTTTTTTGTGTAATGTCAAGAATATCATCAGATGAACCGAGCAGATTGATCACCTCCTCAATTGGCTGTGCGATCCCAAAAGATATTAACAAACATAGGTATATATCAGAGCATCATGCATTTAGCCAGACAAAGGCAGCATCTGGTAAATATGCTGAACAGCTTGCAAGAAGTATGTATCATACATGGACAAATGAAGAACCAATGAAAATCGTCCAGATGGCGAGGTCGGGAGATGTTGAAGATGAACTTAGATGGACAACTATACTTACAGTGGCAGTTTTTGTTATATAGCTCATTTTTACAGGTGAGAGGAAAGTAGATGCAACATAAAATGTTCACTCGGGTCCCAATAGATTCGGTTGAGGTAAAGGATCGTTCCATTAGCGAACTACTGGATTCCATGCTTAATACGGGTTTTCAGGGCAGGAAACTTGCTGAATCAGTGCAGGCGTGGTACAACATGTTAAGAGAAGACCAACTCACTATATTCATGGGTTTGACAGGTGCGATGGTTCCTGCAGGCATGAGAAAAATAATTTCATATATGATACAGCAACGTATGATTGACTGTCTTGTAAGTACCGGTGCAAATTTGTTCCACGACTGTCATGAAGCACTTGGTATGAACCATTATGTTGGTTCACATCTGGCGAATGATGAACAACTCTATGAACATGGTGTGGATCGAATCTACGATGTGTTTGCAGTTGAAGATGAATTTAGAAATACGGATCATTTCATTTCGGATTTTGCAAAAACACTTGAAAATGGCTCATATTCATCAAGGGAGTTTATGCACTTACTAGGTATGGAAATTGCAAGACGTGGTGGGGATGACGATTCAATTATTGTAAGTGCTTACAGGCATAATGTACCTATCTTAGTTCCCGCTCTATGTGATAGTTCCATCGGGATAGGACTTGTTATTGCCAGAAGGCAAGGACATGCTGTGAATGTCGACCAGATAAAAGATGTTGATGAAATTACACAAATGGTGGAGAACTCGGATAAAACCGGGGTTGTATATGTGGGTGGTGGTGTACCTAAAAATTTCATACAGCAAACAGAGGTAATCGCATCAATTATGGGATCAGATATTGGTGGACACGATTATGCAATTCAATATACAACAGATGCTCCTCATTGGGGTGGTCTGTCTGGCTGTACTTTTGATGAGGCTGTTTCATGGGGCAAGGTTGCAAAAGAAGCAAAGAAAGTACAGGTTTTTGTTGATGCTACAATTGCACTCCCCATCGTTGCTCATGCATTGCATGAGAAAATCCACGGTTTTAATCGCTCATATCCAGATTTTAACTTTTAGCCGAGAAGTCCCCTTTCGTAAGATGGGGGATGAAAGGCGTACTATCCGCATACAACATTGAAAGATAACATATTTATAGTTATGTGATAATATTATTATCTATGCAACACAATCTTGACAAGG
>CAZQWP010000260.1:0-1764 GCA_964597005.1 uncultured Methanosarcinales archaeon
AGTATCCATGGATATCCACATATACTTTTGGGTCAATATGTCAAATATGACATATCTTGCAAAAAAAACTTAATAAGCGCTGGACAATCACGGTTGCCATAATCATTAATTACTTTCACACCAAATATGATTCATGTGTAATCGATTATGCGATGAATCGTGATTAAGGGAAGTAAACTCTGAAATACATATGCAGGTAAAAATAATGATGGAAATACCCGAAAGCAATACGATAACAAAGCAAATCAATGAAACTATCAGAGGCAAGACTATACGCTTTGTTGCTGCAAATCAGACACCTCATAAGTTTGCGTGGTACTTCGGTGAACCAGAGGGCTATAATGAAATGCTAATAGGGAAGCAGGTCGGTATGTCAAAAGCGCTGGGAGGAATGATTGAAACAGAAGTCGGCAATTGTAAGATTTTAATAAGTGACGGTGCATCTATGCGTTATTATGACGACCTGACAAAAGTGCCTAAGAAGCACCAGCTCTATATTGAGTTTGAGGATGAAACCGCACTGGTTTCCGTCATACAGATGTATGGCGGTTTATGGGCATATCGTGAGGGTGAAAATAAGAACGAATATTATATTGCTGCAAAGGAAAAAATTTCGCCGCTTTGCGATGAATTTGATTTCGACTATTTTTGTTTACTTAAAAATGAAAAAGTTCTGAAGCTATCAGCTAAGGCTTTCCTAGCAACAGAACAAAGAATTCCAGGACTTGGAAACGGTGTTCTCCAGGATATCCTGTTTACTGCGGGAATCCATCCGAAACGGAAAATAGCGGATATTTCTGATGATGAATTCAAAAAACTATATGATACGATCAAGACCGTTTTGAAGAAAATGACAGACTACGGTGGAAGAGATACCGAAAAGGATTTATTTGGCAGATATGGTGGTTACATGACAATGTTCAGTAAAAAATCATTATCGACTCCGTGCCCTGTCTGCGGTAGAAATAAGCACAAAAGCAGTTATATGGGGGGAACAATTTACTATTGCGAACATTGTCAGAAATAGGGGTTATGAAATCGAGTTCAGTACTTCGCCGATTTCAATATCAATTCTACATAACTCATGTAATCAACACTTTTATGCAGTCTCCTCAAGAGGTATTTAGGTGTGTTGACAAATCACTGTTGTGCCTTGGTCCAGCGTCTTAAAATCGAGATGCATTTCTACTGTCCAGACAACTAACATTTGCATTTTGTTAAAACAGTTTAAATATGTCTATCTAAAGTTTTTTAGTGGACCGGTCGGGTCTAAATTGTTATCCGTTGTTGCATGGTTTATTCAATTGCATAACAACAAAATAGTAAACTTTTACATTTTTACTCCCTCCGTTCTTTCCAATATTTGTCGCGCTGCTTCACTTTTCATCACCATCTGCATGATTTCTGGCAGTGTATTCTTAATTTCCTGTATCTCATCAAGAGCTCTGCGGTCCAGAACGAGGCTGCATTGACTGCAGAACTTGTCGGTAGGTCGCAGGATGTTGTTGCAGCGAGGGCAGTTTTTGAGGGTAATATCCCGAACATTATCTTTTTTGAGCCCGTATTTCTCGTATATCTTATCATTCATTTCCTGATCTGTGAAATTTGCATAGATCTTGAACAACTGTATACTACCCCGCGACCATCCGGCACGATGTTTGATCTCCTGTTCATTCAACCCGTCAAGAATCCAGTCCGTGATTGCAACATGCCGGAATAAATGAGGATGAATCCGGCGTTCAATCCCTGCCTTCTTAGCAATCC
>CAZQWP010000261.1:0-1557 GCA_964597005.1 uncultured Methanosarcinales archaeon
GACAACTGTTATGGAAATGGATGCAATTTGTCATGATTCCTCACTTAACCGAAGATTCATGAAGAACCATTAAGTCCCGGTTCAAGGTATGAGTTCATCCTGTCAATTAGTGAAAAACTGGGTCTCTGTCCAAAACGTTAATCTATTTTGAAATAGAGTTCAAAGGCTATGATCATAGAACAGATCGCGTTAAAGAATGGTACTGCCCTCGGCTTGAAATTCGGCATGCAAAATGCTCTTCTTCTTGTAATAAAGGCTGATAAGGGTTTTGTCATGTGCGGATATCTGGATATTGGCACCGCAGAAGTGCTTGGTGATGTTGCTGTAAGGGTGAGAGGTGTCAGTTCTTTTGAAGATGTGCTGAATGCAGAGATAGTTGATTCAACACGATCTGCAAAGGAACTTGGAATCATAATTGGAATGAGTGGAAGAGACGCTCTTGAGTGCATGTTCTGATTTTAATTGAAGGCGATTACAAATTTTTAAAAATTCTCATCAGATATCATGCTATTTGCATTTGAATTATCAGGGGAGCATGCAACCCTCCCGAGTGCCGAAGTTCTTGCGTGTCTTGACATTATGGGTCTTGAATACGAGGAACACGCTTTTTTCGACCAGTGTCTTCTTATTGATATTGCTGGCAGTGACGATATAATAGAAAATATAGAAAAGAAGATCGTCTCGGTCTCAAAAAGGCTTGCAATGTCGCACTATATCCTGAAAGTGATAGGGGTATGTGCTACTGATGCTGAAAGCATTATAGAGATGGCAGAGGGGTCTGATGTTAGCGGTCATATAAAAAACGGAGAGACCTATGCAGTCCGCGCCAGACGTGTCAAGCACCATACCACAATTCAGGGTGCGGATATGGAACGAAGAGTTGGGGGCTGCATTTACATGAAAGGATACCGTGCAAACCTGAAACATCCGGATGTTGAGTTTCGCCTACTTCTCACCGAGCAGTGCATCTTTGGCACCGTGGTTGCTGAGGTTGATCGAAGTGCATTCGAGGCGCGTGCACCGCACAGGAAACCGTTCTTCTATCCGGGTGTGCTCATGCCAAGGGTGGCACGGGCACTTGTGAACATGTCAAAAGTAGAAAAGGGAGAATTACTCTTTGATCCCTTCTGCGGGACTGCCGGAATACTCGTAGAAGCCGGATTTGTGGGTGTTAATGTAATTGGGCTGGACGTCCAGTCAAAGATTGTATCCGGTGCTTGTATGAACCTTGAGGGTTTCGATCTTAAGCATTCGCTGCTTGTAGGCGATGCGTGCAGGCTGCCGCTTGTGGATTGCTGTGTGGATGCGATCGTAACCGACCCGCCATATGGTCGCTCGGCAACTATCAGGGCTGAATCCCTTAACCATCTATATGCGGTATCTTTTGCAGAGATGTACAGGGTATTGAAAACAGGAGGTATTGCGGTTGTGGTCTCTGAAAAGCCTGTAGAGGAATTTGCAATAAATGCCGGTTTTCTGGTTTGCGGGGAGCATCTGCAGAAAGTGCACAGGAGCCTTACACGGATCATTTCGGTTTTTATGAAGGGCGTTGACTAG
>CAZQWP010000262.1:0-1552 GCA_964597005.1 uncultured Methanosarcinales archaeon
AAAAAGTGATGGAAGCTACAATAGATATCCTTAGAAAAGCAGAGACCGAGCTTCCGGATGATGTTGTAGAAGCTCTTAATAGAGCAGAGATAGATGAATCCAACTCGGTGGCTAAAGCGCAGATTAAGGCTATTCTGGAAAATGTCAGAATCGCAAAAGAAAATGCTGTTCCCATGTGTCAGGATACCGGTATACTTATTTTCTATGTGGAAATTGGGCGTGCTCTCAGCCTCGATTTTAATCTTAAGGATGCAATCACTGAAGGCGTCCGGCGTGCAACAGAGGCAATCCCCCTGCGTCCCAATGCAGTTGAACCGTTCACACGCAAAAACAGCGGTGATAATACAGGCAGTGGTCTGCCTGACATCAAATATGAACTTGTTGAAGGAGACGGCTTAACAATAACAGTAGCTCCAAAGGGAGCAGGTTCTGAAAACATGAGTGCAATTGCGATGCTGAACCCCACCGAAGTAGGAAGCATCAAGAATTTCATCCTTGAAACCGTATTAAATGCGGGCGGGATGCCCTGCCCTCCTATTATCGTGGGAGTTGGGATAGGCGGTTCATTTGACAAAGCAGCAAGGCTTGCAAAATCCGCACTGCTGTCAGATCTTGATAACATGAACGGATTCGAGCGCGAGATATTGGATGAGATTAACTCCCTTGGGATTGGTCCCATGGGGCTTGGGGGCAGCACTACGGTACTTGCCGTGCATGTGAGGACAGCACACTGCCACACAGCATCTCTTCCGGTTGCGGTTAATATCCAGTGCTGGGCAAACCGGCATGCATCCATCACTTTTGGAGGTGATGAGTGATGGAGTACCATCTTAATACACCGCTTAAAAAGGAAGATATCAACAAATTACAGGCAGGTGACGTCGTATACATTACAGGCACTGTTTTCACTGCTCGTGATGAAGCACATGCTCGCATACTTGAGCTAACCGAAAAAGGTGAACCTCTTCCATTTGACCTTGATGGCGCGGCAATTTACCACTGCGGACCGCTCATGAAAAAGACCAATGGTGGGTGGGAGGTAGTTGCAGCAGGTCCGACAACAAGTGGAAGGATGTCAAAAATGACCCCTTTAGTCCTTGAAGAACACAACGTATGTGCTATTATCGGAAAGGGCGGAATGCAGGATGTGGTTGAGTCGCTTAAAGGTAGGTGCGTTTATCTGGCATATACAGGCGGATGTGCGGCACTTGCAGCAAGATCTATAAACAGCATATCTGGTGTGCACTGGCTTGACCTGGGAATGCCTGAAGCTGTATGGTCGTTGGATGTGGTGGAATTCGGTCCGCTGATCGTTGGAATTGATTCAAAGGGTGGCGATCTTTTCTCAAATGTCCGAAAGCATGCTAAACGCGTATTTTCAAGTATTTAGGTTTGGAGCTACCAGACATTTTGTTCTTGTATATGTTTTATAAATATATAATGCGAGTTAATTCGACCACAGGGAGAATTTTCTCGTTATAACGCGAAAGTGAACGCTGCCCATGCGATGAGCGTCATGAAGACCGAATGTTTA
This sequence comes from uncultured Methanosarcinales archaeon, assembly GCA_964597005.1. Taxonomy (GTDB): domain Archaea; phylum Halobacteriota; class Methanosarcinia; order Methanosarcinales; family Methanosarcinaceae; genus JAFGQV01. The sequence continues at coordinate 1,535 of CAZQWP010000262.1, forward strand.
ACTTGTAAGCCGAGAAGT
>CAZQWP010000263.1:0-1544 GCA_964597005.1 uncultured Methanosarcinales archaeon
ATTTTTCTTTTGTAAATCGGTTTCAAACCCACTGGTTTAGAAAGTCTTTTATAAAACAGCAAACATTCAGAGATGCAAATATTAAAATGATACTTAGGGATTTTGTATATACGGGATAATAGTTTTCAGATAAGAGGAATTATTCATGGATAAGATCAAAATCGCAATTGCAGGTCTTGGAAATTGTGCGAGTTCGTTGATTCAAGGCATCGAGTATTACAAAAACAAAAATGGCAATGATGCGATCGGTTTGATGCACTGGGAAATAGGTGGCTATAAACCTAATGATATTGAAGTCGTTGCTGCATTTGACATCGATGGGAGGAAAGTAGGGAAGGATGTATCAGAAGCGATTTTTGAACTCCCAAACTGCACTACAGTTTTTTGCAAAGACATCCCAAAGACCGGGACCATCGTGAGAATGGGGAAGGTGCTGGATGGAATTGCAGACCATATGAAAGAATACGATGACAAATACACCTTTGTTCTGGCAGGCGAGAAAGAACCGTCAAAAGCGGAGGTAGTCAGTGTACTGCAAGGATCGGGAGCAGAGATACTGTTGAATTATTTGCCCGTGGGCTCTGAGGAGGCTACACGTTTTTATGCCGAATGCGCTCTTGAAGCAGGAGTGGCATACATCAACAATATGCCTGTTTTTATAGCGAGTGATGCGAACTGGGCTGCGAGGTTCAAAGAAAAAGGCATTCCTATAGTTGGTGACGATATAAAGGCCCAGATTGGTGCTACGATCACCCACAGGATGCTGACTGACCTTTTCAGGAAGAGAGGGGTGAAGCTGGAACGGACGTACCAGCTCAATACCGGAGGAAACACCGATTTCCTTAACATGCTCAACAGGAAAAGGCTTGTCTCAAAAAGGATTTCCAAGACAGAGGCAGTCCAGTCAGTTACAGCCGAGAGGCTTGATGATGAAAATATCCATATCGGACCCAGTGATTATGTTCCTTGGCAAAAGGATAACAAGGTGTGTTTCCTGAGGATGGAAGGCAAACTCTTCGGTGATGTGCCGATGAATCTGGAAATGCGGCTATCTGTGGAAGATTCACCGAATTCCGCTGGTGTGGTCATTGATGCTATCAGATGTTGCAAACTGGCACTTGACAGGGGAATAGGTGGAATTTTGCAGTCACCATCTGCGTACTTCATGAAACATCCACCCAGACAGTTCACAGATGACGAGGCATGCAGGATGACCGATGAGTTCATTGCCGGCACAAGGGATAACTGAATGTTCATCCCTTCATGTTCCAAATACTGTTTTTGGGATTGATTTCAGCGGTTTAGCGTTTGCAACCTAACGGGTACTACAGGAACCTGAAAAACTTACGACAACTGTTCCTGACATTTATAGAAAAGAAGGGCATATTATTGTTTAGTATAAAAGGACGCAAAACCAAGCACATTAAGATCAAATACACCGCCTGAACCGGTAAAAGTCTTCAGGCGGCTTGAACGTACAACTATCCCTGCTTTACCCCAATGATGTCATAGATGTCCTCCGGTCTTTCCATGACCGTGATGTT
>CAZQWP010000264.1:0-1508 GCA_964597005.1 uncultured Methanosarcinales archaeon
TTGTAGTTACTTGTAAGAATCTCCATGCGTAAGCGTGGAGTAGTTCAATAGATTAGAATGCCTTTAAAGTTTTTCTGTTGGTCCCTGCGTTAAATTGATGTATAAAAAGTTCTACATGTGTATGATAGTATTAAATTGAACTAATTTGGGTTTGTGGAGTCATTTTCATTCATTGTGGTGATTTTCCGGCAGCAGGCACGAAACTTACTGCCGTTGGATAAACAGGTGAGGTGAATATCATGTCCGTGGTTACCAGATACATTAATTTTGATACAAGAGGCAATACCGATATTATTGACATCACTGGTGATGTCAGCATGGCAGTCAGGCAATCCGGAATCAAGGACGGGATCGTTATGGTCTTTGCGTCAGGTTCGACTGTGGCTGTAACAACAATCGAGTATGAACCGGGTCTTGTTTTTGATCTGACCCAGGCTCTGGAGAGGATTGCACCGCAGGATATTGAGTATCGTCACAACCAGCGGTGGCATGACGGTAATGGCCATTCCCATGTGCGTGCTTCGTTACTTGGGCAGAGCGAGTCCTTCCCGATAATTGATGGTGAGATAGCGCTGGGAACGTGGCAGCAGATCATATGTGTGGACCTAGACAACAGGCCGCGGTCTCGAAGGTTGATCGTCCAGATAGTTGGGGATTAAGACCACATTCGGAATGGGAAACATATAAAATATCGCGAAATATTTTGAACACTAATTACACTAACAGGTTGCACCAGAATAATAAAAAAGTAAAAAATAAGAGAATGGGCACTATGGCCCACATTTTCTTTAGAGTTAGGTACTCTATAGGCAAAAATAAGCTTTATTTCTGCATTATTATGAAACGCACGAAATCCGGGCTGAGTCTGGTTTCCCTCATCATCTTATCCGCGATATCGTCGTCTGAAAGACCCTGGGACCGGAATTCACTTATGCGGTCGAACACTTTCTTTGACACTTCAGAGTACTCATTGATGTCTTTCCTGTGTCCCCACACATCGCCTTCCAGCAATTCTATTCCCTGCATTGAGAGGTACATCTTGGCGGAGCCTGAGATTGTTCTCTTATAGGAGCTTGGGATGTGGAGTGCTTTAACATTCGGGCATTTAATGACAAGTGAAAAAATGTCCTTGTTTGATGGTCTGAATGCAAGGTGCACTATTTCTTCATCTTCACTTAATGAGCTGATCTCATCTTTTGAACTTACTACTCTAATTTTCATATCATTCCTTTCCATATGTTTAGCACAATTTAAAACTTAGTAACCTATGGTGCAATAAAATTTACATAAAATACAACATGGTGTATATACACAATACTATATAAATATTATTCCTTCTCCAATAAAATATGGATGCATTGAATTACAATCAGATATAAAACTGAATTATAATTAAAAAAAATTGTATATAATTCGGTTTCAACATTTAAATGGTGTCTCTATAGCTTAATAATGTATCATTATAGCATTGTTTAACTTTTAGCCGAGAAGTCCCCTTTCGTAAGATG